>JBJTUJ010000147.1:0-10348 GCA_046080685.1 Cyanobium sp.
CGAGGCCCTCGATCTCTCCAAGACTGTGATCGACACGGTGTTCGAGGCGGTGCCCGACTGGACCCAGACCCAGGTGCGCTCGCTGCTGGGCAGCTTCTGCTTCAGCAACGAGGCGGTGTTCAAGGAGGCCGGCAAGCTCAGTGGCGGCGAGAAGGCCCGGCTGGCCCTGGCCCTGATGCTGCTTACTCCCTGCAACCTGCTGGTGCTGGATGAGCCCACCAACCACCTCGACATCCCCGCCAAGCAGATGCTCGAGGACGCCCTGCAGGAGTACGCGGGGGCTGCCCTGCTCGTCTCCCACGACCGTTACTTCATCGCACGGGTGGCCAACCGCATCGTCGAACTGCGGGACGGCGAACTGGTGCTCTATCGGGGGGATTACGCCTACTACCAGGAGAAGAAGCGCGAGGAAGCCGAACTCGCCCGCACCGCGGACGCCCGGATGCAGGCCGAGCAGCGGCGGCTTGAGAACAGGGCGAAGCAGCAGGCCAAGGAAGCGGCACGGCGCCAGGCCCGTCGTGCCACCAGCAGCGGTGAGGCGGGCTGAAGCGACAAGGCGCTCAATACAACTTCATGGAGCTCTAGGCAAGAGCGCTCATTTCACTGGTGTGACTGTCCCTGTGTGCATAGGCTGACACCACAGTAATCGGAGTTCCCCATGAGCCTTGCGCAGGCAACCTTCGGCAGCTGGGATCCGCTGGGGGCCTCGACACCCTCGGCAGGGCCCGAAACGGCGTCCTCGCAGGAGAACTGGGATGCCGTGGAGATGTATTTCGAATGCATCACCACCTGTTCCCTGGAGGATGGCGAGTGCGTGACCCGCTGCGTGGAGGCCCTGCGGGAGGGGGGCTGAGCCTCCCCCTCAACCGGATTCGCTGACCGAGCGCCTACACCTGTCGCATCGGCTACGTGGGGCCTTGAAACAGTTCGTAGCTTTGTGGCCGTCCGACGATCTATCGCCGAGTCCGCCATGTCCCAACCTCTCGCCCTCAGCATCGGCCAGCAATTCGAACTGGAGCGCATGAGCCGGGCGATCGACGCCACTGGGGATCCCCAGACACTGCGCGGTCTGGCCAAGCAACTGCTGCAGGCCTGGCACAGCCAGAAGGCGGCCACCCAGTGGGTGATGCGCCAGCACCTTGGTTCCCCCACTCCGGTGGCCTCGGCTCTTGCGCTTGATCCCGCTTCCCTTGATGCCCTCAGGCCCACCCCACCTCCCGGCTTGATGGACGTGCTCTGAGCGAAGTCGAGGCCCCGCTCAAGCGGGGCCTCGACGCACCATCTCGGCAGGGATCACCTGCAAGTCCTGCCTGTTTCCATTGCGATTGATCGTGACGTCCAGGGGACGCCCGACGGCGCTCCTTTCAACTGCGGACACCACATCGGCGGGGCCACCCACCCCGCGCCCTCCTACTGCCACGATCACATCCCCGCGCCGCAGGCCAGCCCGATCGGCAGGGCCGCCCTGTTGAACTGCAGACACCAGGGCTCCACCCTGAGCGGGGTTTCCGGCCGAGTCGCGCACGCTGTCGAGCCCCACGCCGATCATCGGATGGCTCACCCGGCCATTGCTGAGCAGTTGCCCCGCGATGTTGCGGGCCCGATTGATGGGGATGGCGAAGCCAAGCCCAGCCCCGGGTCCGGTGCGCACCAGGGTGTTGATGCCCACCACTTCGCCATCGGCGTTCAGAAGCGGCCCTCCGGAGTTTCCAGGGTTGATGGCCGCATCGGTCTGGATCAGGTCCAGACGCTTATCGGTGATGCCGAGCTTGGTGGCGTTGCGGTTGAGGCTGCTCACGATGCCCAGTGTCACGGTGTTGTCGAGCCCGAACGGGTTGCCTACCGCAATCGCCCAGTCTCCCACCTGCAGGCTGTCGGAGTTGCCCAGTGGTGCCACCGGCCAGGGGCCACCGCCATTGAGACGCACCACCGCCAGGTCGGTGAGGGGATCCAGCCCCACGACGCGACCCTCTACCCTGCGGCCGCTCTGCAGACCCACCGTGACCCTGTCGCTGCGTTCAACCACGTGGGCATTGGTCAGGATCAGGCCGTCCGCCTGGAAGATGAAGCCACTGCCCTGGCCGCGCTCGGTTCGCTGGGAGGGACCGGCCTGGGGCAGTCCGAAGAACTGACGGAACAGAGGATCGCTCAGCAGCCCCCCGGGGAGACCGCCCCCTTGAACGGCCACGGTGCGTTCGGTGTCGATGGTCACCACGGCAGGGCCGGCACGACGCACTGCTGCGGCAACAAAGGAGCTGCGCGACAGGGCTGCACTCGCGGCAGCATGGGCGGACCCACCCGCCAGATGCAGGGGCAGAGCGGTGGCCACCCCGAGGGCAGCCGCCAGTCCGGCTGCACGGAAGGGAACGGCGCGGTGGAGAGACATCGCGCAACTACGGCGAGAAGAGAATCAAAACCGTAGGCACGGCCGCGGCCGGCGGGGAAGGGAGGGCAAACCGCCCGCGTCCCCTTAAGATAAGTAAAGATACGTATCAAAACATGGACACCAGCCGTCTGCTCCTGGCCTTCCTTGCCTTCGGGGCCGCCTGCACCACCCTCTGGGCCTGGATACTCTCGACGACCGGCTCCCCTTCGGACCAGCGATGATGCCCGGAGGCGCACGGTTCCCCTTCCCCGGCGCCGGGATCGCACCGTGCCGTCCTTCCTCGTCGATCTTTTCCCTTTCCTCTACGGGCTCTGTTTTCTTCTGCTGCTCGTGCAGGCCTACCGGATCATGCGCAAGGGCTTCGGGGCTATGGGGCGCCCCGATTCCGAGCCGGCCCATCCGCCTGATCACCGGTTGGACGACCGTACGGGCAGGCTCACGATCCATCCCGAACTCCTCGACGCCGAGGGACGGCTCACCGGGGAAGATCTCCTCACGGTCCGTTTCGGCGGCGACAACGAGCTGCCGCCCCCCCCCGGGGAGGCTCCCTGAGCCCGGGCGGAGAGCCGAGTCGGCCTGGTTGGTGCTGCGGAGGTGCGGAACGCCGCTGAATAGGCTCATCCGTGTCGACGCGCTACCCGGCAGAATCTGATGGTTGACCAGAGAACCCGAATCGTGGCTGCGGTGCTTCGTGGTCTGAAGCTGCCGCCCCGCTTCAGGCTGAAGCTGGTCAAGGACGATCCGATCCGGCTGGAGCTGAGCATCACTCCCGCCTACGGCAAGGACCCGATCCTGGTCGGCATCGTGGAGTCCCAGGATCTGGTGGCGCGCCGCGACCGTGAAGGACGGATCCCCCGCGACCTGCAGGGCACCTGGGACTGGACCGTGCGCCACGGCAAGGTGAGCACCGGCGGCTGGAACCCCTATCTCAAGGAAGCCCTGCAGACGATGTTCGAGACCGGCCTGCCCGCCATCGTCTACGAGGAGACCACCGGCGAGGCCTATCACCCGGTGGACGGCATCCGGCACGTGCGCTGAAACCTGGGGCGCCCGATGACGGACTCGCCCCTGCCGATCGACGGCCAGCTTGAGGCCATCGCCGCCGCCCTGGTGCCCGGGGCCACCCTGCTGCTGCAGGCTCCCCCAGGCGCCGGCAAGACCACCCGCGTCCCCCTGACCCTGCTGCAGGCCATCGGGTCCGAGGGGTCGATCCTGATGATCGAGCCGCGCCGGCTCGCGGCCCGCGGGGCCGCCACCCGTCTGGCCCGCGGGCTGGGGGAGCGGCTGGGCGAGCGGGTGGGCTACAGCGTGCGCCTGGAATCCCGCACCTCCGCCGCCACCCGCGTGGAGGTGGTGACGGGCGGGATCTTTCTGCGCCGCCTGCAGTCGGATCCTGCCCTTGAGGGGGTGGCCTGCGTGATCTTCGACGAGTTCCACGAGCGGGGAGCCGAAGCGGATCTGGCCCTGGCCCTGGTGCGTCAGGCCCGCAGCCTCCTGCGTCCGGACCTGCGGCTGCTGGTGATGTCGGCCACCCTCGATCTGGAGCCTCTGGCCGGATCCCTCGACGGGGCCACGGTGATCACCAGCGAGGGCCGCAGCCATCCGGTGGCCGTGAGCCACCAGCCGCCGCGGCCGGATGAATCGTTGCCCCGGCAGGTGGTGCGGGCCCTGGAGACCCACTGGCTGGAGCCCAGTGGGCCTCCGGCTTCGGTGGCCCTGGTCTTCCTGCCTGGCCAGCGCGAGATCCGGGCCACCCAGCGCGCCATCGCCGAGAGGAGCTGGGCCGAATGCCTCCCGGTCTGTCCGCTGCACGGTCAGCTCCCCCTGGCGGCCCAGGTCGAGGCCATCGGCCAGGGCTCCGGTGGCCGCGCCCGGGTGGTGCTCGCCACCTCCATCGCCGAGAGCTCGCTGACGATCGAGGGAGTGGAGCTGGTGGTGGACGGTGGCCTGGCCCGTCGCAACCGCTTCGATCCGGGCACCGGCATGGACGGCCTGGTGACCCTGCCGGCCAGTCTGGCCAGTGCGGAGCAGCGCAGCGGCCGGGCCGGCCGTCTGGGGCCCGGCCGCTGTGTGCGGCTGTGGTCGCCGGCAGAGTCCCAGCGGCGCCCCGCCTTCGACCCTCCGGAGCTGCTGGAGGTCGACCCCGTGCCGATGGCCCTGCAACTGGCGGCCTGGGGGGCCCCGGCCGGGGAGGGCCTGCCCTGGATCACCCCGCCGCCGCCGGTGCCGCTGCAGGAGGCCATCGAGGTGCTCCGCAGGCTCGGGGCCCTCGAGGAGGGAGGCATCGTGAGCCGCCACGGCCGGGCCCTGGCGGGTCTGGGGCTGCACCCGCGCCTCGGCCACATGCTGCTGCAGGCTGCACCCCGGGGCTGGCTCTCCATCGCCGCGGGGCTGGCCGTTCTGCTCAGCGAACGGGATCCGCTCGATCGCCAGGAGGCCGGCTCGGATCTGATGGCCCGGCTCGACTGGCTCCGCTCCTCCGACCGGCGCGACGAGCACCGGCGCCGCCCCCTGCAGCTGCTGGAGGCCCAGCTGCTGCGCCAGGTCCGTGCCGCCCTCGGCCATACCGGCGCAGGGACGCCCGTCCCCGCGGAACCAGCCCCCGAGGGGTCAGCCCCCGAGGACACCATCGCCGCTCGGCTCCTGGCCTGGGCCTTCCCGGAGCGGGTCGCTCTCTCCCGGGGCCAGGGCGACGGCCGCTTCCTGATGCGCAGCGGTCGCGGGGCCCGCCTCCATCCCGCCGATCCGCTGGCGGGTGCCGCTGGCCTGGCGGTGGCCACGGTGGACGGAGAGGGCAGCGATGCCCGCATCCTGCTGGCCACCGCTCTGCCCGACGCCCTGCGGGAGGAGCTTGCGGCCGCCGAGGGACAGATCCATTGCGAGGCCCGCTGGGACGGGGCGAGCGAACGGGTGCGCTGTGAGCGGTTGTTGCGGCTGGATGCCCTGGTGCTCGAACGTGCCCCCTGGCCCGACGCCGACCCGGAGGCGGTGCGCGCCGCCCTGGGGGCGGGGCTGCGGCAGCTGGGGCTGGAGGCCCTGCACTGGACGCCCCGCAGCCGCCAGCTGCAGCGCCGCCTCGCCCTGGTCCACCGCCATCTGGGTGCTCCCCCCTGGCCCGACCGCTCGCTGGAGGCGCTCGCCGCCGATCCCGAGGCCTGGCTCGGCCCCCAGCTCGAAGGCCTGCTCAGCCGGCAGGATCTGCAGCGGCTCGATCTGGTGGAGGCCCTCTGGGAGGGGGTCCCCTGGGAGCAGCGGCAGCGCCTGGATGCCTGGCTGCCCGAGGAGCTGCTCATTCCTTCCGGACGCCGGGCGCGGATCGATTACGGGGCGGAGGAGGGGGTGCTGGCGGTCAAGCTGCAGGAACTGTTCGGCTGCACCGCCCTGCCGCCGTTGCTGGAGGGGCGGGTTCCCCTCACGGTGCACCTGCTCACCCCGGCCGGCCGGCCGGCGGCGGTAACCCGCGATCTGTCGGGCTTCTGGACCACCGGCTATGCAGAGGTGCGGAGGGAACTGCGGGGCCGCTACCCACGCCATCCCTGGCCGGATGATCCCCGCACCGCCGTGGCCACGGCCCTCACCAAGGCGGGCCTGCGGCGCTCGGCCGGGGGCCCGCAACCCTGAGGGGCTGGATGGGCATGAACCCAGCCCAGTTCATTCGGCAAGCTCGCCGAGCAGGGAACCGAAACCGAAGTGCCTCAGGCCCTCCACGATGCCTTCGCAGCCTTCCCCCTCGGCCCGGTACACCCTCGGCAGCCGGGGCAGGGCCGCTACCAGGCCGGGTTCGGCGTTGCCGACCATCACGCCCTGCAGCCCCGTCTCGAACATCGCCAGGTCGTTGAGGGTGTCGCCGGCGGTGACCACCCGATCGGCCTCCACCTCGAGCCACTCCAGCAGCGCCAGCAGGGTGGAGCCCTTGTTCACTCCGGCCGGGAGGATGTCGAGGTACTTGTTGTCCGAGACCAGGCAGTCGACGCCATGGGCCTCGATCGCGGCCAGACGGCCCCGGTCGAGGGCTTCCGGATCCACGTAGTAGGCCAGCCGCCGGTCGGCGGTGACGGGCTGGGGGGAGAGGCCGGGCAAGCTCGCCAGCAGGGGCAGCAGCATTTCAGGGCGCCCCTGCCAGGCGGCCTCGATCGGCTCCACTGCCAGGGGCACCAGTTCGAGGCTGGCTCCGCAGGCCACCGAACAACCCACATCGCCGATCACCAGATGGGGGGGGTGGAGTCCGAACCGGTCCTCCTCCTGCAGCAGGCGGGCCACCGAGCGCAGATCCCGACCGGTGCAGAAGATGTGCAGCACCCGCTCACGCTTCTCCACGAGCCAGGCATAGAGCCGGCGTCGCCAGGCGCTGCTGCCGCCCAGGAGCGTGCCATCCAGATCGGTCACCAGCACCAGCTCCGGCTGGTGGGGCAAACGCACCTGGAGCTGATCCTGCAGGCGGGCGCGGCGGGCTCGAGCGGACTGGGTCAAGGGCTTGCCCTGCCCCGGGGGGGCCGGTGGTGCGTGGAAGCGGGATTCTGGCCCGCTGCAGCCGGGATGGGTCGGAGGTCCCCCCGTAGGCTGAACGTCCGTCTCCAGCGCCCTCGTCCTCCGTGCCCGCTGCCCGCCCCCAGCATGCCCCTGCCAGGCTGTTCCCGGACAACCGACGGGACGGAGCCCGGCTGTTGAGCATGGGCATCGTGATCACCGGCGCGGCCCTCGTGCGGGTCGACCATCCCGTGGGGCGGGCGATCGCCCTGATCTTCGGGGTTCTGAGCCTGATCGGGTGGGGCTGCTACCGGCGTCTGAGCCCCTGAGCGTGGTTTCCCCCCGCGAGCACGATGGAGCCCTTCCCCGCTTCAGCGTCGCCGAACTGAACGGGGCCATCGCCAACCTTCTGGATCGAGGCTTCGCACCACGGTTTCTGCTGGAGGCCACCGTCAGCCGCCCACAGCAGAAGAAGGGGCACCTCTGGCTCACCCTCACCGATGGGGACGCTACGATCCAGGCGGTAGTGTGGGCGTCCCAGCTTCAGCGTCTGCGCTTCATCCCCGAGGAAGGGGATGGGGTGCTGGTGGTGGGCCGGCTCAACCTGTGGGTGGCGCGTGCCAGCCTGAGCGTTCAGGTCCTGGATATCCGGCCCAGCCTGGGGGCCGTGCTGCGCCAGTTCGAACGGGTTCGCACCCTCCTCGAGCCCGAGGGCCTGTTCGCGCCGGAGCGCAAGCGCCCCCTGCCCCCTTTCCCGGCACGCATTGCCCTGCTGACGGGGGCCCCCAGTTCCGCCCTGTCCGACATGCTGCGCACGGCACGGGAGCGCTGGCCGGCGACGGGGCTCGTGGTGGTTCCAATTCCGGTGCAGGGCTCCGTGGAGGATCGGATCGTGCAGGCGATCGAGAGGATCGGCACCCGGGCCACCAGCCTGGGGCTCGATGCCCTCGTTCTGGCCCGCGGCGGTGGCAGCCGCGAAGACCTTGCAGTGTTCGATGGGGAGCGGCTGGCCCGCAGCCTGGCGGCCTGTCCGGTGCCCGTGGTCTGTGGGCTGGGCCATGAGGACGACACCACCATCGCCGATCTGGTGGCGGACTACCGTGCCGCCACCCCCACCGCCGCCGTGGTGGCCCTGCTGCCGGACCGTGAGGCCACCCTCACCGCCCTGCGTCAAGGGCGGTGGCATCTGCGCCAGCGGCTGCAACTGCGCCTGGAGGCGGAGCGCCGCCGACTGGTAGAGGGTCGGCGGCAGCTGGAGCAGTGGCATCCCCTGCGGCTGCTGCAGCAGCGGCGTGACTGGCTGAGCCAGCAGCGGCGCCTGCTCGAAGCCCTGTCGCCGGCGCAGGTGCTGGCGAGGGGTTTCGCCCTGATCCGCGACAGGAAGGGGCAGATCGTCCGTGGTGTGGGCACCCTCGGCCCGGATGACACCATCCGCGTGGACCTTGTCGACGGCACTGTGGATGCACGGGTCACGGCCATTCATCCCGCATCCGCTCCCCCTCCAGCTCCGCCCTGATCGCGTCCAGCTCCTTCCCCGTCTCGCCCCGCCACCCTCGCCAGGATGCCCCGCTCCCCCCGCCAACCCAAGGAAACCCCGGATTCCGCCGCCAGCACAGAGGATGGGCTGGCGGCGACTCTCAGCTTCCGGCAGGCCCAGGCCGCCTTCGAACTGTGCCTGGCCGAACTTCAGGCCGGAGACCTCGACGTGGAGGCGATGGCCGGTCTGTACAGACGCGCCCTGGCCTACAGCGCACGCTGTGAGGAGTTGCTGCAGCAGGTGGAACAGGAGGTGATGCAATGGGACGCGGAACGGCCCGACGACGCCCCAGAACCCTTCCCTTCATGACACCGACCCCACCGGTCTCGCCCCCTGCCCCGAACCGCTCCGCTTGGCTGCAGGTGCTCTACCTGGCTCTCGCCATCGCCGGAGCCCTGCTCACCTGGGACGCAAATCTCGATTTCATTCGTCAGAACGGCCCTGCCTTCGACCTGGGCCGTTTCGTGGAGCAGGCCAGCGCCAATCCTGCGGCCCTCTCCCTGTCAAGGGATCTGGCGGTGGGTGCCACCGCGGTCACCATCTGGATGGTGAGCGAAAGCCGGCGCCTCGGCATGCGGGGGCTGATTTGGGTGCTGCTGTCGTGCGTCACGATCGCCTTTGCCTGTGGAGCCCCCCTGTTCCTGTTCCTGAGGGAGCGGCGCCTGCAGCAACTGGGCCGTCAGCCTGAGGCCTGATCCCTCGGGGGCAAGGCATCAACGTCGACAGCCTCGACATTGATAGTCACGTCGCGCGGGTCGATCGCCCCGGAGGAGCCGAACCCTTCCCCCCAGCCAGGAGGATCGGAACCCTCCCCGGTAGCGAAAACCGTGCCACAGCCGGGGCAGACCGGCACGCCAAGACTGGCAAGGCCGCACTCCGGGCAGGTGCGCAGGCGGCGCTTGAGCACCTGCCAGCCGATGAAGGCGGCCCCACCGGCCAGCACTGGAAGCAACAGGAGTGTGAGGGTGAGGCCGCCCAAGAGATCGATCAGCAACCGTCCACCAGGTCCGGGGAGGAGAAGAAGAACGGCAGCCAGCAGAATCCAGACCCAGGGGAAGGAACGGCTCATCACCGTTGGAATCGGGGGTCGTTCTCGAACCAGCGCTCCAGGGCAGCCATCCCCTCGATGCCCGCCCAGGCCAGCAAAACGGCGAGGGCGGCCCAAGCCAGCACCATAGCTGTGGCCACAAGCAAGGGAAGCAGCGTCAGCATCGCGATCCCCGCCAAGACCAGAGCGCCGACAGCGGTGCAGACGAATAGCACGGGGGCCGTGAACGGCCGGGAACGGACCAGGGGCTTTGTCACGGATGCATTGGATCTTCAGGAGTCCATCCTGACCTCCTCCACCCGCGTCGTCCGCTTAGGGAGGGTGCGGATCGCCCCCCCGGCGCCTGAAGGGCAAGCACCACCGCCAGGCACTGGCTGTAATACAGGATGACACCCACCAGCCAGACCCACAGGGTCAGCACCAGCACGCCCCCGACAACCCCGTAGGTCTGAAACCGAAGCCCGAGCAGGAAGAGGGTGCGGCCGAGCAGCAGGTTCAGAAGGGTGATCGACACACCCGCGAGCAAGGCTCCTGGCAGCAAGGGGCGCCAGGGAATCCTGCGGGAGGGAAGCAGCCAAAGAAACACGAGCGTGGCGCCGATGCTGAGAAGCAGCGAAACCGAAAGATCCACCCCGACCGACACCGAACCGAACCAGCCCCAAGGTTTTGGGAGAATCTCAAGGAGCCAACCGCGCAGGGCGCTGGATCCCATGAACCGGATGGTGCTCACGAACTGGTCGAGCAGGATCGCCAGGGCGATGAAAGCCAGCAGCACGATGGCTTTGAGACGCAGCAGCACGAAGCGGCGGACCAGGCGGGGCCAGGCAAGCGGTCGCTGGCCCCAGGGCCGGTTCCACCAGAGCCGATCGGCTCCCCGTTGAAGGGTGAGATAGATGTTGCAGGCCGTGAG
>JBJTUJ010000148.1:0-2976 GCA_046080685.1 Cyanobium sp.
CGCAGCGTCAGCCGGGCAGCGTGGCCAAGCTGGAGATGTCCCGCTGTTCGGCCATGGCCCAACCCTTCCGCCACCTGCTGGTACCCAGCGACGGTTCGGTGCGATCCAACCAGGCGGTGGAGAGGGCCCTGGGCCTGGCCGCCGCCCTCGGGGCCCGCATCACCTTCCTGCATGTTCAACCGCGGGTGCCGGTGTCGGTGCTGGGGATGGGGGAGATGCTCGATGCGGCCGCCATCGATCGGCTGGCGATCGCGGCCCGGCAGGAATCGGAGCGGATCCTCAATGAGGCCATAGCCGCCGCCGACGCCGCGGGCGTGCCGGCATCCCGGGAGCAGGTGAGTGGCGACCTGCCGCACCGGGAGATCCTGGCGGCGGCGGAGCGCCTGAGCTGCGATCTGATCGTGATGGCCTCCCACGGCCGGCGGGGGCTGGGGGGGCTGCTGCTGGGCAGCGAGACCCAGCGGGTGCTGGTTCAGGCACCCTGCCCGGTGCTGGTGGTGCGCTGACGCCCGGCCGTCGCTTAGCTGGGGGAGCCGATGGGCCGCCCACGGGGAGCGGAAGCCAATGAACCCGCGCTGAAGCCGCCCCGGGCGCCGGCCACCGATCCCACCTACGACATCCTGCGCAGCGAGCGGCAGCCGCTCGCCGCTCTCTTCTCCCCGGCCAGCGTCGCCGTGATCGGGGCCAGCGAACGGGAGGGGAGCGTGGGCCGCACGGTGCTCTGGAACCTGATCCGCTCCCCCTTCGGAGGCACCGTCTACCCGGTGAACCCCCACCGCCACAGCGTGCTGGGAGTCCGCGCCTGCGCCGTGGTGAGCGCCATCCCCGAACCGGTGGATCTGGCGGTGATCGCCACGCCGGCCGCCACTGTGCCGGACCTGATCGAGCAGTGCGCCGCCGCCGGGGTGCGCGCGGCGATCGTGCTCTCCGCCGGCTTCCGCGAGGTGGGGGCCGAGGGGCAGGCCCTGGAGGCACGCATCCGCGACACCCTGCGCCGCAGCCGCCTGCGGCTGCATGGGCCGAACTGCCTGGGGCTGATGAACCCGCGGCTCGGGCTCAACGCCACCTTCGCGGGCACCATGGCCCTTCGGGACACGTGGGCTTCCTCAGTCAGTCGGGAGCGATCTGCACCGCGGTGCTCGACTGGAGCCTGCGGGAGAACGTGGGCTTCAGCGCCTTCGCCTCGATCGGCTCGATGCTCGACGTGGGCTGGGGCGACCTGATCACCTGGCTGGGGGACGACCCGGAAACCCACAGCATCGTGCTGTACATGAAATCGATCGGCGACGCCCGCTCGTTCCTCTCCGCCGCCCGGGAGGTGGCGCTGACCAAACCGATCGTGGTGATCAAGGCGGGCCGCACCGCCGAGGCCGCCCGGGCCGCCGCCTCCCACACCGGGGCCCTGACCGGCAGCGACGACGTTCTGGATGCGGCCTTCCGCCGCTGCGGCGTGCTGCGGGTGGAGGGCATCGAGGAGCTGTTCGACCTGGCCGAAGTGCTCAGCAAGCAACGGCGCCGCCCCGCCGGCCCCCGCCTGGCGATCCTCACCAACGCCGGCGGACCGGGGGTGCTGGCCACCGACGCCCTGGTGCGCAGCGGCGGGCAGCTGGCCGAGCTGTCACGGTCCACCCGGGAGGCCCTCGACGCCGCACTGCCGCCCCACTGGAGCCACGGCAACCCGATCGACATCCTCGGCGACGCCGATCCGGAGCGCTACGGCCAGGCGATCGCCGCCGCCCTGGCCGACCCCCAGAGCGACGGCCTGCTGGTGGTGCTCACGCCCCAGGCGATGACCGATCCCACCGCCACGGCCCAGCGGTAGGTAAGCCTCGCGGCCGGAAGCCGCAAGCCCGTGCTGGCCAGCTGGATGGGGGGTGCGGAGGTGGATGAGGGCGAGCGGCTGCTGAATGAGGCCGGCATCGCCACCAATCGCTACCCCGACCGGGCCGCCGCCCTGTTCGAGGCCCTCTGGCGCTACGGCGACAACCTGAGGGCCCTCTACGAGACCCCCTCGCTGCTGCCGGAAAGCGAGGACGGCCCGCCGCCGAATCGGGAGCGGGTGACCGGCATCCTCACCGCGGCGGCGGAAGCGGGGCGGGAGCTGCTGAACGAGGCGGAGGCCAAGGAGGTGCTGGCCGCCTACGGCGTCCCCGTGGTGGAGACGCGCTTCGCCCGCACCGCGGCGGAGGCGGTGGCGGCGGCCGAGGCGATCGGCTGGCCGGTGGTGGTAAAGCTGCTGTCGTCGTCCCTCACCCACAAGACCGAAGTGGGGGGCGTTCAGCTGAACCTGCGCGACGGCGACGCGGTGACCGCAGCGTTCGAGGAGCTGGCCCTCCGCATTCGCCGGGACCACGGCGAGGCCGCCTTCGGTGGCGTGACGGTGCAACCGATGCTCGATCTGGAGGAGGCCTACGAGCTGAGCGTGGGCAGCAGCGTGGATCCCCAGTTCGGTCCCGTGCTGCTGTTCGGGGCCGGCGGCCAGCTGGTGGAGGTGCATCGGGACACGGCCGTGGCCCTGCCGCCCCTGAAAACCACCCTGGCGCGGCGGCTGATGGAGCGCACCCGCATCCACAGGGCCCTGCTGGGGGTGCGTGGCCGGGCAGCGGTGGACATGGCAGAGTTGGACAAGTTGCTGGTGCGGGTGGCCCAGCTGGTGCTGGATGCCCGCATCCGCCTGCTGGCCAGCGAGGGAGCGATCTGCCCGGCGCCCCGTCCGGCGATCCGCCCCTATCCCCGTCAGTACGTCCAGCCCTGGACGCTGCGGGACGGCTCGCCGGTGACGATCCGGCCGATCCGGCCGGAGGACGAGCCGCTGATCGTGGCGTTCCACCGCATCCTCTCGGAGCAGAGCGTGTACCTGCGTTACTTCCACCTGATCACCCTCAACAGCCGCACCACCCATGAGCGGCTGACGCGCATCTGCTTCACCGACTACGACCGCGAGATGGCCCTGGTCGTCGACCGGCGCGACCCCGC
>JBJTUJ010000149.1:0-3638 GCA_046080685.1 Cyanobium sp.
GGCAATGCAAGCTCTACTCTAGGCGCCAACGCAGTAGAAGCGTCAGTTCCTAAACTTCTTTGGTTGTCCAGGTGCTACCGCTAAAACCCCCTCTCAGGGGTTCGCGGCTCATCGCCTCACGGCGACTCGCTCAACCTACAACATCGGCAGCTTCCGCTCCCTCAGTCATAAGTCCGCTCCCAACCTCAGGCTTTCGCCCTCTGTCAGTCGCCTATCGAACCTAGCAGTTCGACCTCCCAGCTCCTCAGTTCAGCCTCACAGCCTCAACAGCTGCTCTCGCCTCACCGCCGGAACCGGCGCTGCTTGGTTGCCCGCGCAGTCATCCAATATATCACAGGCAAGCCGGGGGATGTCAAGCGCCCTGCCAACCCGACCACGAGAGCCACGATCCGTGTGTGAGGGAAAGGTGCCCCTCAACGAAAAAGACCTCCCTGGGGGAGGCCAACGTCCGCAGGGATTCCCCCCGGAAAGAGAGAGTGATCAATGGAGCCAAGCGGACTCGAACCGCTGACCCCCTGCATGCCATGCAGGTGCTCTACCAGCTGAGCTATGGCCCCTTGGTTGCATCGTCGGCCGAAAACTCTGGTGGATCCCGGGATTCGATCACGGCGCCACAGGCCCCGTCCGTTGATGCAGAGAGCTTACACGCTGGGGTCCCCCACCTCCAACAGGGACAGCCGTCTGCCTCCCGGAGTCGCTCAGACCTGCCGCCAGACCGCCACCAGCCTTCCCTGCACGCTCACCTGCTCCGCCGGCAGAACGATCGGCTCATAGGCGGTGTTGGCTGCCTCAAGGCGCACCCGGCTGCCCTCGCGGAACCAGTGCTTCAACGTGGTGCCGCTGCCGGGCACCAGGGCGCTGACGATCGTTCCCTGGCGCAGCCGCGCCGGGTCGTGCACAGGCTCCATCAGAACCACGTCACCGTCGGCGATGTGGGCCTCCACCATCGAATCACCATTCACGGTGAGGGCGAAGAGGTCGCGGCTCTCGAGCACGGTCGAGAGGTCGAGCCGCTCCTGCACGTCATCGAAGGTGTCCACCAGCCCACCGGCGGCAACCGCCCCCAGCACCGGGATCCCCTTGAGCCGGCCTGCACCGAGGAGTTGCAGGGTTCTGGCCTGCCCCTCCCGCCAGGTGATCCAGCCCTTCTGCTGCAGATGGCGGAGCCGGCTCTGGATCGGGGCCGGGGAGCGCAGGCCCATGGCCTCCATCATCTGGCGGATCGAGGGGCTGTGGCGGTGGCTGCCGATGTAGTCGTCGAGCCAGTCGTAGAGCTCCTGTTGGGCGGAGGTGAGCTCTTGCTGGGGGGCGGGCATGGGCAAGGACGTGCTGATACAGGTGTACCTCCGGAGGCGAAGGTTGTCCAGCACTCCCGCTTCGGCGGGCCGTTCAGGCTCCCCCCAGCAGGGCCGCCAACAGGGCCTGCTGGACATGCAGCCGGTTCTCCGCCTGATCGAACACCCGGCTGGATGCCCCCTCGATGACGCCGGGGCTGATCTCCTCGCCGCGGTGGGCCGGCAGGCAATGCAGGACGATCGCCCGGCCATCCGCCTCCGAGAGCAGGCCTTCGTCGAGGCACCAACCGGCGAAGGCCAGAGCCCGCTCCGCCTGTTCCTGCTCCTGCCCCATCGAGGCCCAGACATCCGTGTAGAGGGCATGGGCGCCGCGCACGGCGACCACCGGATCGTGCACCACCTCAACGGAACTGCGGCCGGCGGCCAGGGTGCGGGCCTCCTCCACCACCGCCGCCTCGGGGGAGAATCCATCCGGGCAGCCCACCCGCACATTCACCCCCAGCAGCGCTCCACACAGCATCAGGGAATGGGCCACGTTGTTGCCGTCGCCCACGTAGGCGAGGGTGAGTCCGGCCAGATCGGCGGGATCGCTGCCGAACGTCTCCATCAGGGTGAGGTAATCGGCCAGGGCCTGGCAGGGATGCTCCCGGTCGGTGAGGGCGTTGACCACGGGAATCGACGCCCAGTGGGCGTAGTCGGCGAGTTCCTCCTGGGCGAAGGTGCGGATCGCCAGGGCGTCACAGTAGCGGCTTAGCACCCGGGCGGTGTCGGCGACCGGCTCGCCACGGTCGACCTGGGTGACGGTGGGCAGAAGGTCGATGGTCTGGCCCCCGAGGCGGGCCATCGCCACCGAGAAGCTGACGCGGGTTCGGGTGGAAGCCTTGCGGAAGATCAGGCCAAGCATCCTGCCCGCGAGATCGATGCGCCGGCGGCCTGCCTTGAGATCGGCGGCGAGCTGCAGAAGGTCCGCCGTCTCTACAACGGAGAGGTCGGCGGAGGAGAGCAGGTCCCTGCCCGCGAGGCCGCCGAGGGAGGAGGTGGCGGTGGGCGTCGCCATGGAGCCACTTCAAAGAACCCTTATCCGGGATCGGAGGCCTCGCCGTCAAGGGGAGAAGGGCCTTCCTTCATGGCGGGGAGGCCGAGGGCCGAGCCGGTCTTCAGATCAGCGCCACCGCTTCTTGAGGCATGGTGCTGGAGGCCAGGAGATCCCTGAGCTCATCGCCCTCGATGACCTCCTTGGCGAGGATCTTCTGGGAGATCGACTCCAGCAACTCGCGGTTGTGGCGGAGGATGCTGAGGGCCCGCTCATGGGCCCGATCCACCAGGCCCCTCACCTCCTTGTCGATGGCCTGGGCCGTGGCATCGCTCACCACCCGCCGGGGATTGGAGGGACCGCCAAGGAAGCGGCTGCCGCCCTGCTTGTCGTAGGCCAGGAGGCCCAGGGTGTCGCTCATGCCGTAGGTGCCCACCATCTGCTCGGCAATGTCGGTGGCGCGCTGTAGGTCGTTGGCGGCGCCGGTTGTCACCTCGCCGAACACGATCTCCTCGGCGCTGCGGCCCCCCAGCAGGGTGGCGATCTGACCTTCGAGATCCTCCTTGGAGTTGAGGAAGCGCTCCTCGGTGGGCAGCTGCAGGGTGTAGCCGAGGGCCGCCATGCCGCGGGGCACGATCGAGATCTTCGCCACCTTGCTGCCGCCGGGCATCAGGTGGCCCACGATCGCATGGCCCACCTCGTGGTAGGCCACCACCTTCTTCTCTTCGGGCTGCAGCACGCGGCTCTTCTTCTCGAGGCCGGCCACCACCCGTTCGATCGCCTCGTTGAGGTCGCCCTGCTCCACCGCGGTGCGCTTGGAGCGGGCCGCCAGCAGGGCCGCTTCGTTCACCAGGTTGGCCAGGTCGGCGCCGGCGAAGCCGCTGGTGGCCTGGGCGATGCGGTCGAGGTCGACGCCGGGGGCCAGCTTCACCTTGCGGGCATAGATGTCGAGGATCGTCTTGCGGCCGGAGAGGTCTGGGCGATCCACCAGCACCTGGCGGTCGAAGCGGCCGGGCCGCAGCAGGGCCGCATCGAGGGTTTCGGGCTGGTTGGTGGCGGCCAGCACGATCACGGGTTTGTCCTTGGCGGCGAAGCCGTCCATCTCCGTGAGCAGCTGGTTGAGGGTCTGCTCACGCTCGTCGTTGCCGCCCACCACGCCCATGGAGCCAGCGCGGCTCTTGCCGATGGCATCGAGCTCGTCGATGAAAATGATGCAGGGCGCCTTCTTCTTGGCCTCTTCAAACAGGTCGCGCACGCGGGCGGCGCCGGCCCCCACGAACAGCTCCACAAATTCCGAGCCGCTGATGATG
>JBJTUJ010000150.1:0-9667 GCA_046080685.1 Cyanobium sp.
GTGCTCTCCGACCCCCGGCGGCGGCGGGCCTGGGAGGCGGGAGAGGATCCGGGGGGCCAGGGGGACGATGCCGATCCCTTCGCCAGCGGCTTCCCCCCGTTCGAGGACTATCTCGAGCGCCTGTTCGGAGCGGTGCCCCGGGAGGAGCGCACTGCCCCTGAGCGCACTGCCCCGCAGCGGGAGGCGCCCGCCTACGACGACGACGTCCCGGAGCGTGAACCGCTGCGGGAACGCGCTGGCGACGTGACGGCCTCCCCACCGCCGCCACCGCCGGTGCCGGCAGCCACCGACGAGGAAACCACCGTGCTGCTCACGCCCGAACAGGCGGTGGCCGGCACACGGGTGGAGCTCACGCTCCGGGACGGCACCGTGGTGGAGGTGTGGACGCCGCCGATGGCTGGGGATGGCTGGCGCCTGCGGCTGGCCGGTGTCACGCCCAGCGGGGGCGATCACTTTCTCCAGCTGCGGGTGCGGACGCCCGAGGGCCTGCGGGTGGATGGCCTGCGGGTCCACTACCTGCTGGAGGTCGCGCCCGCCGAGGCGGCCCTCGGTTGCCTGCGGGTGGTGCCCACCCTCGAGGGCCCCGTGCGGCTGCGGGTGCCGCCGGGTTCCTCGAGCGGCCGCCTGCTGCGCCTGCGCGACCGTGGCATCACGGCGGGGGATCGGCGCGGCGACCAGTTGGTGGAAGTGCGGATCGTGGTGCCCGACCAGCTCGATGGCGCCCGCGAGGCTCTCTATCGCCGCCTGCAGGAACTCGACGACGAGCAGCAGGAGGACAGGCTGGACGACGGGTGACACACTGAGGCTCAGCCCAAGTGAATGCCAAGGTGCCCGCCAGCGAGCCCCCTTCCCGAACGGTGCATGTTCTGCTCTTCGATGCCGGCAGCGACCAGGAGGGCATCCACTCGCTGGAGATCAACGGCCAGACGGTGGTGCTGCTGTTCGAGGACCCCGACGATGCCGAGCGCTACGCCGGCCTGCTCGAGGCCCAGGACTTCCCCGTGCCCACCGTCGAGGCCCTGGATCGGGAGGAGCTTGAGGGGTTCTGCGCCCAGGCCGGCTATGAGGCCCGTTTCGTGCCTGCCGGCTTCCTCCCGCGCAGCGACGAAGACCGGCTGCTGATCGCCCCGCCCGAGCGGAACATGGATGTGACCCACTGGCGCGAGCAGGAGGAGGCCGCGGAGGCGGACGGCAACCGGGTCGAGGCGGAAACAGCGCCGGCCCATGACCTGGATCCGGAAATGGAGGCCTTCCGCCGCCGCCTGGAGGGACTGCTGTGAGCACCGCCGCCGGCGTCGACCGCGGCCACCTGCTCACCGAGCAGCCCAATCCCAGCAGCGAGGCCCTTGACTGCCTCGACACCCCCGCCCTGGTGGCCCTGTTCTGCGAGAACGATCTGGAGCCCCAGCGGGCGGTGGCCGCCGCCGCCCCTGCCCTGGCCGAGGCGGTGGAGGCCATCAGCGAACGGCTGCGCTCCGGCGGCCGGCTCTTCTACCTGGGGGCCGGCACCTCCGGCCGCCTCGGGGTGCTCGACGCGGCGGAGTGCCCGCCCACCTTCTGCTCGCCCCCGGAGCTGGTGCAGGGGGTGCTGGCGGGCGGCGCCCCCGCCCTGCTGCGCAGTTCGGAGGGGCTGGAGGATCTGTTCGACGCCGGCCGCAGCGACCTGGAGCAGCGCGGATTCTCTCCGACCGATGCCCTGGTGGGCATCGCCGCCGGCGGCACCACCCCCTACGTGCTCGGCGGCCTGAGCCATGCCCGCGCGATCGGCGCCCTGGCGATCGCCATGGCCTGTGTGCCGGCCGAGCAGGCGCCGATGCCCTGCGCCATCGACATCCGCCTGCTCACCGGCCCGGAACTGCTCACCGGCTCCACCCGGCTCAAGGCCGGCACCGCCACCAAGATGGCCCTCAACATCCTCTCCACCGGGGTGATGGTGCGGCTGGGCAAGGTGCACGGCAACCGCATGGTGGATGTGGCGGTCACCAACAGCAAGCTCGAAGACCGGGCCCTGCGGATCCTGCGGGATCTGGCCGGGGTGCCGCGGCAGCGGGGGGCCGACCTGCTGCGGCAGGCCGGGGGTTCGGTGAAGCTGGCCCTGCTGCTGGCCGCCACCGGCCTCGATGCCGAGGCAGCCACCGCCGCCCTCGCCCTCCACGGACCCGCCCTGCGGCCCACCCTGGAGGCCCTCGGCGCCGAGCTCAGGCCTCAGGACTGGGCGGTTTCGTAGGCGCCCCAGTAGGTGGCGGTGAACAGATCGATGCGCCGGCGCGTGAGATGAGGCACCCGCTCGGGTGGGGTCATCAGCGCGTGGCGCAGGGCTTGATGGGAGGAGCTGGTGGGGCGACGCTCCGCCACCGCCAGCGCCGCGGCGTGGATCACCTGCTGGGCGAGGGCGGCATTCGCCTGCAGGTTCTGGATCACCATCTCCACCGTCACCGCGTCGTGATCGCTGTGCCAGCAGTCGTAGTCGGTGACCATGGCCAGCGTGGCGTAGGCGATCTCCGCCTCCCGCGCCAGCCGGGCCTCGCTGTGGTTGGTCATGCCGATCACATCGCAGCCCCAGCTGCGGTAGAGCTCCGATTCGGCCCGGGTGGAAAAGGCCGGCCCCTCCATGCAGAGGTAGGTGCCGCCCTGGTGCAGCTGGCGACCGCCGGGCATCAGGGGCCGGGTGACATCGGCCAGCAGCCCGGAGAGCGCGGGACAGAAGGGATCGGCGACCCCCACATGGGCCACGGCTCCCTCGCCGAAGAAGGTGAGCGGCCGCTGGTGGGTGCGGTCGATGAACTGATCGGGGATCAGCATGTCCAGGGGACGCACCCCCTCCTGCAGGGAGCCCACGGCGGAGGCGGAGAGGATCCAGCGCACCCCCAGGGAGCGCATGGCCCAGAGGTTGGCCCTGTAGGGCACCTCCGTGGGGGTGAGGGTGTGGTGGCGGCCGTGGCGGGCCAGGAACACCACCTCCAGATCACCGATCCGCCCCACGCGCAGGGTGTCGGAAGGGGTGCCGAAGGGGGTATCGATCTCCAGTTCCCTCATCTCCTCCAGCCCCTGCATGGCATAGAGCCCGCTGCCGCCGAGCACCCCGAGGCGGGCTTCGGAGAGGTCGAGGCTGGGGCTGGCGGCCATGGCAAAGAAGGGTGGGACACCCTTCCTACCGCATCCATCCGGGGGGAAGGGCGCTGCCTAGATTGCGGTTTCGTTCTTCTCCCCCGCCGTGACCAAAGCCGTGATGGACACCGATGCCGGCACCATCGAACTTGAGCTGTTCGATGCCGATGCCCCGGGCACGGTGGCCAACTTTGTCAAGCTGGCGAAGGATGGCTTCTACGACGGCCTGGCCTTTCACCGGGTGATCGATGGCTTCATGGCCCAGGGCGGCTGCCCCAACAGCCGCGAGGGTGTCCGCGGCATCGCCGGAACCGGTGGCCCCGGCTACACGATTCCCTGTGAGATCAACGCCCGCAAGCACCAGGCCGGTTCCCTGTCGATGGCCCACGCCGGCCGCGACACCGGCGGCAGCCAGTTCTTCCTGTGCCATGGTCCCCAGCCCCACCTCGACAGCGTTCACACCGTGTTCGGCCAGACGGGCAACACCGACGTGGTGCTGGCTCTGCGCAACGGCAGCCTCATCAACAAGGTGACGATCCAGGACTGAGCCCCGCTGGGGGGGGGAGTGCCGGAGGGCGTTCAGGCGGAAGCGGGCGCCCCCCTCGCCTCACTCCTCGCCTTACTGCCAGACGATGAAGGCCCCGGGTGCCAGCTGCAGCAGCGGGCAGGTGGCCGAAGCGCCTGCGTCCTTGGCGCCGCCATCGGGGGTGGAATCGAGGTCGCTGAACGGCCGCATCTCGGCCACCTGGTCGCCGCTGGGGTGGCTGCGGCGCTGGGCATCCGGGGCCAGCAGCAGGCTCACGGCCCGGGTGTGATCCCAGCGGGCCATCGCCATCAGGGCACCAGCCAGGTCGGCCGCACTCAGCTGGCGGTCTTCCCGCGCCCCCAGCAGCAGGGTGAGGCGGGGCTGGCCCAGCAGCGCCAGCAGCCTTGGGTGCTCCTCCCGCTCCAGCAGCAGACCGGCGGCTGAAGCCCAGCGCCGCAGCGCCTCGAAGTGCTGCGCCGTGGCCGTCTCCGTTCCCTCGCCCTGCCAGGCCAGCACCGCGGTCACGCCGTGGGCCGACTCCTCCATCAGGTGCCCCAGCTTGGTGCGCTTCACCCGCAGGTACTCGGCGTTGTGGGTGCCGGCATCCATCACCAGGGGGATCCGGTCTTCCACTTGCAGGCCATAGCCGCCGAGGCCGGCGATCTTCCGCGGGTTGTTGGTGATCAGCCGCAGCCGGTGCACCCCCAGATCGCTGAGGATCTGGGCGCCCACGCCGTAGTTGCGCAGATCGGCCGGGAAGCCCAGGCGTTCGTTGGCCTCCACCGTGTCGAGGCCGCCGTCCTGGAGGCCGTAGGCCTTGAGCTTGTTGACCAGGCCGATGCCGCGCCCCTCCTGGCGCAGATACACCACCACGCCCTCCCCGGCCGCCTCGATCATCCGCAGGGCCGACTCAAGCTGGGGCCTGCAGTCGCAGCGGAGGGAGCCGAAGGCATCTCCCGTGAGGCATTCGGAGTGCACACGCACCAGCACCGCCCCCTCGGCCCGCTCCGGGTAGCCCTTCACGATCGCCACGTGCTCGCTGCCGTCGAGTTCGTTGCGGTAACCGATCGCCCGGAACTGGCCGAACATGCTCGGGAGGCTCGCCTCCGCCTGGCGGCGCACGAAGCGTTCGGTGTCGAGGCGGTAGCGGATCAGATCGGCGATCGAGATCAGCCGGAGCCCGTGGCGCCTGGCATAGTCCACCAGCTGGGGCAGCCGGGCCATCGAGCCGTCGGCGTTCTGGATCTCGCAGATCACACCGGCGGGATAGAGCCCGGCCAGGCGTGCGAGATCGACGGCGGCTTCGGTGTGGCCGGCCCGCTTGAGCACCCCGCCCTCCCGGGCCCGCAGGGGGAAGATGTGGCCGGGCCGGCGCAGGTCGGCCGGCCGGGTTTCGGGATGGATCGCCACCTGGATGGTGCGGGCCCGATCGTCGGCGGAGATCCCCGTGCTCACCCCGTTCTCCGGGCCGGCGTCCACGCTCACCGTGAAGGCGGTCTGGTTGCTGTCGGTGTTGCGATCCACCATCAGCGGCAGATCGAGGGCATCCAGGCGCTGACCCTCCATCGCCAGGCAGATCAGACCCCGGGCCTCGGTGGCCATGAAGTTGATCTGCAGGGGCGTGGCGAACTGGGCGGCGCAGATCAGATCGCCTTCGTTCTCCCGGTTCTCGTCGTCGACCACGACGATCGATTCGCCGTTGCGGATCGCGGCGAGGGCATCGGCCACCGCGTCGAAGCGGATCGGAGTCGGTTCCTGGGGCACCGCGCCGGCGCCATCGCGGGGGGAGGAGGAGAGGAGGGTCAAGGGGAGCGACGGCAGGGGGCGGGAACAGCCGTCCGGCGTGGGCCCCGCAATCTCTCTTTATAGAGCCCGGTACGATCAGCCGTTCCCGTTGCTTCGGCATGGCAGGCAATCGCGTCGCGGTGATTGGTGCAAGTGGCTACGGAGGGCTGCAGACCCTGCGCCTGCTCCAGGGCCACCCGACGTTTTCGGTGTCCTTCCTGGGAGGGGAGCGCAGCAGCGGCAAGCGCTGGAGCGAACTGGTGCCCTTCCTGCCGCTGGAGGGGGATCCGGTGGTCCGCAAGCCCGATGCCGAGGCGATCGCCGCCGCCGCCGATCTGGCGGTGCTGAGCCTGCCGAACGGTCTCGCCGCCACCCTCGTGCCCGCCCTGCTGGAGCGGGGGGTGAAGGTGGTGGATCTGTCCGCCGACTACCGCTACCGCTCCCTGCCCCAGTGGCAGGAGGTGTATGCCAACGAGGCCCGGCTGGTGCCCCGCAGCGACCAGGAGCTCTGCTCCGAAGCCGTGTACGGCCTGGTGGAGTGGGAGGAGGCGGCGATCCGCGCCGCCCGCCTGGTGGCGGCCCCGGGCTGCTTCCCCACCGCCAGCCTGCTGGCCCTGGTGCCCTTCCTCAAGCAGGGCCTGATCGAAACGCGAGGCATCGTGATCGATGCCAAGACCGGCACCAGCGGCGGGGGCCGCGCCGCCAAGGAGAACCTGCTGCTGGCGGAGGCCGCCGAGGCGGTGGCCCCCTATGGCGTAGTGGGTCACCGCCACACCAGCGAGATCGAGCAGCTGGCCAGCCGTGTGGCGGGCCAGCCGATCCAGCTGCAGTTCACGCCCCACCTGATGCCGATGGTGCGCGGCCTGCTTGCCACAGTGTATGCCCGCCTGCGGGATCCGGGCCTCACCGCCGACGACTGCACCACCCTGCTGCGGGCTGCCTATCGCGATCGCCCCAGCGTGGAGGTGCTGCCGGTGGGTACCTACCCCTCCACCAAGTGGGTGCGGCAGACGAACCGCTGCCTGCTCTCGGTGCAGGTGGATCAGCGCACCGGCCAGCTGATCGTGATGAGCGCCATCGACAACCTGGTGAAGGGCCAGGCGGGGCAGGGTGTGCAGTGCCTCAACCTGATGGCGGGCCTGGAGGGGAGCACCGGTCTGCCGCTGCTGCCGTTCTATCCCTGAGGCGCCCTGAGGCGTGCCGCCGCCAGCCGAACCGCCAGGGGCAGGATGCGGTGCTCCTGGCGGTGGATTCGCTCCGCCAGGCTTTCGGCATCGTCGCCGGGAAGCACCGGCACCGCCGCCTGCACCAGGATCGGCCCGGCGTCCACCTCCGGGGCCACCAGGTGGGCGGTGCATCCCGCCAGGGTCACCCCCGCCGCCAGGGCCTGGCCGATGGCGTCAACGCCGCGGAAGCTCGGCAGCAGCGAAGGGTGGATGTTGAGCAGCCGATCGGGGAACGCCTCAATCAGCAGCGGTGTCACGATCCTCATCCAGCCCGCCATCACCACCAGATCCACCCCCGCCTCCCTGAACTCAGCGATCAGGGCCCGGTCGAGGGCCTCCCGTCCTTCGAAGCGGCGGTGATCCAGCAGCCGGCAGGGCACCCCCAGCCGCCGGGCCCGTTCCTCGGCGCCGCAGCCCTGGTTGTTCACCACCAGCAGCTCCACCTGCCCCGCCAACCGGCCCTCGCGGCAGGCGGCCACCAGCGCCTCGAAGTTGCTGCCGTGGCCGGAGGCCATCACCCCCAGCCTCAGCGCCGGTCCGGGATCGCCGCCGGCTGGTGGCAACGGCCACTGGACGCCGGCGCCCGGATCGCTAAGGTCTGCCCCAATGGCCATGGCACCGGTGTCCCACCTCTCCATCCTGCCAACTGTCCTCAAAGACGCCGACTGCCTGGAGGTCAGCCTCCGCGCCCTCGGACTCCAGCCCAGGCGCGGTGGCGTTCTGGAGGGATTCGCCGGTGAGGCGGTGAGCGTGGAGGTTCAGGTGGCCGTGGGACGAGGCCGCAGCCTGGGCTGGGGTCGTCAGGCCGACGGCAGCCTGGCGCTGGTGGGCGATCTGCAGCGCATCGCCGCCTCCAGCTCCCTCCAGACCCTGCTTGGCCGGATCACCCGGGCCTATGCGGCCAGGCGGGCTCTGGCAGAGGCGGGCGTGCAGCTTCCCGACGCGGTGATCGACGTCCATGTCTGAGTGCCCACTCCGTGCCTGAACGTGATGCTGCCGGGGCTCGAGGGCCCTCCCTCCTCCTCGATCTCACCGCCCCCACCACCCACCTCGTCCAGGCCCGTCTCCAGTTCACGCCGCCGCAGCAACGCCTGGTGCTGCGCTTGCCGGCCTGGACTCCCGGCTCCTACCTGATCCGCGACTACGTGAGCCGCCTGGAGAGCCTGGAGGTCGTCCAGGCCGGTCACCGCGTGGCCCTGGAGCGTCTGGAGGTGGCCGCCTGGGTGGTGGAACTGCCCGATCGCTCTCCGGCGGAGGCCCGCTGGAGGATCCAGGCCACCGAGCCCAGCGTGCGCACCTGCGAACTTGGGGCCGACTATGGCTTTCTGGCCCTGGCCGGTGTGGCGCTGCTGGTGGAGGGCCTGCGCTGGCAGCCCCACCACCTCGAGCTTCGCCTTCCTCCCGGCTGGCAGCCCTTCCTGCCCCTCCCCCCGGCCGAGGAGGGCGGTTGGCGTGCCGCCGACTACGACGCCCTGATCGACACGCCGGTGGAGGCCGGTCCCCATCCCTGCCACACCTTCACGGTGGCGGGGGTGCCCCACCGCTGGGTCACCCGCGGGGGCGACCTGCCCGTCAGCGACCCCGCCTGGCTGACGGATGTGGAACGGGTATGCCTGGCCTGCTGCCGGTTGATGGGCGTGGAGGCCCCGGCCTCCCCCAGCTACCTGTTTATCCAGCAGCTGCCGGAGCAGGGCTTCGGAGGCCTGGAGCACGACCACGCCAGCGTGCTGGTGTACGGACGCTCGGCCCTCGTCAAGCCCGGTGGGCGCCGCAAGCTGCTGCAGCTGGTGGCCCATGAATACCTGCACCACTGGAACGTGCGCCGGCTGCGGCCGGCCCCCCTCAGCCCGATCGACTACGACCGGCCGACGATCGTTCCCACCCTCTGGTTCGCCGAAGGGGTCACCAGTTACCTCGACACCCTGCTGCCCTTTGCCGCCGGACTGGGGACAGAGGCTGAGCTGCTGGACGACCTGGGCGCCGATCTAAGCCGCTACCGGCTTACCCCCGGCCGCCGTGTGCAGAGCCTGCGCGAGAGCAGCCAGGAGGCCTGGGTGAAGCTCTACCGCGCTGATGCCCACGCGGCCGACAGCCAGGTGAGCTACTACCTCAAGGGAGCCGTGGTGGCCCTGGTGCTCGATCTGCACCTGCGCCGCCACGGCTCCTGGCTCGGGGAGGTGCTGCAGCGCCTCTGGCACAGCCATGGCCGCTGGCGGCGGGGCTACGGCGAGGAGGATCTGCGCCAGGCGTTCACAGCGCCCGCCCCCGATCTCGACGGGCTGCTGGCCGATTGGCTCACGGGCACCGAGGACCCGGATCTGGATGGCTATCTGGCGGATGTGGGCCTGAAGCTGGAGGCGGACGTCTCCAGCCATGGCGATGGCGGTTGGCAGCTGGAGGCCACACCGGCGGGACTGCAGGTGCGGCGGGTGTGGCGCGACGGCCCGGCCCAGCGGGCGGGGCTGCAAGTGGGGGATGAGCTGCTGGCTCTCGAAGCGCGGCGCCTGCGCCGCGAGGACGACCTCCACCTCCCCAAAGGAGGCGATCGTGACCTGCCAGAGCCGCTGGAGGTGCTGTTCTGCCGCGACGGGCGGGTGCGCCGCTGCCAGCTGCGCCCCGGCCCCCCGCAGGTGGAACGCTGGCGGCTGGCGGCTGATCCGGAGGCGCCGGCGGCTGCCCTGGAGCGCCGTGAGCGCTGGTGGAGGCTGGAGCGGTGAACGAGCGGCTCCGTCCCCTGCTGCTCGCCTGTGCCGGTGCCGGGGTTCTCAGCCTCGGGGGGCTCGTCTGGCTGACGCGGGATCTGGTGGCCAGTCCCGGCAACGCGGGGGGCCGCGCATCCCTGCTCGACATCCTTGACGAGGTGCGCCAGGGCAGGCCTGTTCAGGACCGGCCGCGTCGGCCGGCCCCGGCTCCCCCCGACCATTCCCGCTGGCTCACGCCCCTGGCCGGCCGCTGCGGCGCCCCCGACCCGGCCCTCGTGAAGCGGATGCAGGACCTGGCGGCCACCCTCGAGCAGCGGCGG
>JBJTUJ010000151.1:0-5613 GCA_046080685.1 Cyanobium sp.
AGCGGGCCAGGTGGATCAGCACCAGGCCGATGAGCGGAAAGCCCACGTTGTTGAGCACGGACCCCACGAACAGCCGTTGCCACTGGGGCTCGAGCGGCTGGACCGGAACCACGTCGCTCAACACCGTGGTGACGTGGATCACGAAGCAGCCGAGGGCCGCGGCCATCAGCAGGGCCGCCACACTCGGCTTCGAGGGCCGGGGCTCCACCAGCGGCGGGTCAACGGTCGGCGCCTCGGAGGCCGGCATCGCAAAGGGCCGGTATCGCCCGACCCTACCGAAGCCTCAGGGGTTCTTCCGAGTGGCGAAGCGACGGCCCAGTTCCCGCAGGGGCACATCCCGCAGGCTGTCGCTGGGCAGGCCGAACATCCGTGCCAGACAGCGCTTCACCACCACCTCGCTGTCATCTCCGAAGCGTCCCCCAAGCATCTCCGTCAGCACCCCCAGCCCCCGGCCGGTGGCATCCGTCTCCTCGATCAGGCAGCGGCTGGTGGGTCCGGCGATCTTGCGGCAGGGATCGCGAAGGCTCTGCACCAGCTCCTCCTGGCCACCGGCGGCGGCTTCCAGGCAGATTTCTGCCAGCCGCGCCTCCAACTGGGGGCGCATCAGCATCAGCAACGGCCGCATCAGGCCGGCCTGGCTTGGGGGAACGGGCCCCAGCACTAGGAGCAGGGTGGTCAGGACCGGCAGGGAAGGGGACAACGGCCGGGCCATCGGGGATTTCTGGGAGTGCTCGTGCAGGACGTTCCCGTTAGTTTTGCGCGCACCCGATCCCACCGCGTTCCCGGCCATGGCCGAGCTTCATATCCGCTGGCATCGGGCCACCGGCGAACTTCCCCGGGAGCGCTGGCAGGACCTGCTGGCCTCGAGCCACGGAACGAGCGCCGATGCTCTGCCCTTCTTCGGCTGGGACTGGCTCGATCACCTCGAGCGCAGCGGCAGCATCGCGCCCCGGGAGGGATGGCAGCCCTGCCATCTCGGGATGTGGCGGGGGGAACGGTTGGTGGCGGTGGCGCCCCTCTACCTCAAGGGCCACAGCTACGGGGAGTTCGTCTTCGATCAGTCCTTCGCCCAGCTCGCCGATCAGCTCGGGCTTCGCTACTACCCCAAGCTGCTGGGCATGAGCCCGCTGAGCCCTGTCGAGGGCTATCGCTTCCTGATCGATCCGGGCGAGGACGAGGCCGCGCTCACCGGGGTAATGCTGGAGGCCATCGATGCCTTCTGCCGCCAGAATCGGATCCTCAGCTGCAATCTCCTCTACGTCGATCCAGGCTGGCAGCCTCTGGCCCAGGCCGCCGGTTGTGCCGCCTGGCTCAACCAGCAGGGGCAGTGGACCAATCCCGGTTACGCCCACTTCGACGACTACCTGGCCGGTTTCAACGCCAACCAGCGCCGCAACATCCGCCGCGAGCGGCGCGCCGTGGAGGCTGCCGGCCTGACCGTCACCCCGGTGACGGGGGACGCCATCACGACGGCCCTGCTGGAGCGGATCCACGCCTTCTACGCCCGTCATTGCAGCCGCTGGGGTCCCTGGGGCAGCAAGTACCTCACCGAGGCCTTCTTCACCGAGGCCCCCGATCCGGTCCGCCGGAAGTTGGTGATGTTCAGCGCCCATGAACAGGGTGCCGATCCGCTCCAGCCGCTGGCCATGTCGCTGTGCGTGCGGGGCGGGGATGCTCTCTGGGGGCGCTACTGGGGAAGCGCCATCGATCTGGAGAATCTCCATTTCGAGGTTTGCTACTACGCCCCGATCGCCTGGGCCATCGCCGAAGGGATCCGCTGCTTCGATCCGGGCGCCGGTGGTCGACACAAGCGACGTCGCGGGTTCGTGGCCGAGCCCCGGGTGAGTCTCCATCGCTGGATGGATCCCCGCTTTGATGGCCTTCTGCGCCAGTGGCTGCCGGAGGCGAACCGGGCGATGGAGCTGGAGATCGAGGCGGTGAATGCCGACCTGCCCCTCGCAACCAGGGCAGCGCGTCAACCAGGGCAGGAGGGGTGCCCCGAGGATCCCTGTGGTGGAGCGGAATCGGGGCAGGAGCTCTGAATGGCCGGCCAGGCCAGCCTGCTGCCCCCCTGGCGAAGGCCTCCACGCATTCCATCGCTCCCTGATGCCGGCGGGGAGGCCCCGGGTGGGCCCGCAAGGGCCCGGGCGAAGCGTTTGCGATAGCTGGCGGCCTGGCCGATCGGGCCGACAGTCCCACCCCCGAGGCGGAATCTGTCAGGGCTGGACTGGCCCGTTCGCTCCGGCTGAACGAGATGGAAGTCAATCACGATCAGGGGCTGGAAGTCGGGGTTGTTGGGTCGGGGTTGTTGGGATCGATCAGCTGCCTGATCCCCAGCTCGGAGGAGAAATCCTGCACCGATCCGAAGGCCGTAGGTGGTGCTCCCCCTGCCCCCACCCCCGTGGCAGGGCTTCCGCCCGCCGGATCGGGAACGGGAGTGCCAGGAGTACTTGAGCCGCCTGGAGCTGAGGGGGCCAGGGGTTCGCCGGCGCCCAGACCATTCGGCGATGACGGAGCGAAGATCCCTCCGGAATCGGTAGGGGATGCGGGAGCGGGTGTGCCGTTCTGCGGGGGGGGCGTCGACGGCTGCCCCATCCCTGGGGATGGAGCAGGTTGGATCTGGCCGATGGCCGCCGGCAGGCCGCACAGCGCAAGCCCCACGAGCGCTGTGGCAAGGCGGAGCCGAGGCTGGGGCGGCATGGGGCAGACGGGTCCGGAGGTTCAGGCTAAGGCCATCGGCTGGACTGGCGCCGCTGGTTAGGGGCTTGGGAGGTGGCGATCCCCTTCCTACGATGTCCCCATGGCTCAGATTTCCAGCCCCCGCTCCCGTGAGGAGCTCGACGATGCCCTCTCCCAGCGGTTCATCCATCTCGATCCGGCCGGGTACTTCCTGATCCGAGTGGATGCAGAAGCCGGTCAGCTGGAGGTGGAGCATTACGGCAACGGCATCGATGAGCGCGGTCGCGCCACCGACCCGGAAACGGGCGAGGTCCTGGCCTGCCGAGGGGGTGGGCCACGCAAGCCCCTGGCGGTGTTCCGTGGACGCACGGCCAAGGAGGTGGGCATCCTGCTCACCGAGGGAGAGGGCGACTCCCCCTTCACCCGGCTCGACCATGCTCTCTATCTGGGGCGGGAGCTCCAGAAGGCGGAGATCTGCCTGGTGCAGGGGCTCCCCTACGTGCAGGACTGATATCTGCAGGACTGTGGGCTGATCAGACCGTGGCCCCTCAGGCCGGCTGCAGTTCTCGGTCGGCCTGACGGGGAGCTGTCGGGGGATCGGGAGGCAGGGCCGCCAGCTGATCCTGGATCTCCCGGGTCACCACGCCGCGGTACTCCTGGAAGTGCTCGTTGTGGGCGAGCGTCACCACGAACTGCTCGAAATTGTCTGGGTTCTGGCGGGCGATCCTGAACAGCGACTTCCAGAACCGGAAACGGGTGTCGCGCACGAATCCCTGACGCCAGATGACGATCCCCAGAGCCCGGATGTCGGTCCAGGTGGGCAGGGTGGCTTTGCCCAGGGCCGCCCGCTTCACGTACTGATGCCAGCGGGGCTTGCCCACTTTGGTGTAGTAGTGCGTGACCCGATCGATGTAGGCGTTGGGTTCGTAGAGGCGGCAGAAGGCATCCACGTATTCGTTGGCGATGTCGCGGATCGGCCGGGTGGGGACGAAGTTCAGCAGGTTGGTCTGGTTGACGCCCTTGGCATCGGTCTTCTCCTGGATCAAGCGGCCTTCCTTCTCCAGGCGGTGCCAGAGGCCGGTGTTCGGCAGGGCCTGCAGCATGCCCATCATCGCGGCGGGAATGCCGGTGCGGCTCACGAAGGTCACGATGCGATCGCCAGCGCCGGTCTTCTCTCCGTCGAAGCCGATGATGAACCCCGCCATCACCCGAATGCCGTAGGAGGTGATGCGGTCCACCGATTCCTCGAGGGAACTGCGTGTGTTCTGGTGCTTGCCGGCGATCGAAAGGCTTGCCTCATCAGGGGTTTCGATGCCGAGGAACACCGAATCGAAGCGGCATTCGGCCATCATCAGCATCAACTCGTCGTCGGAGGCCAGGTCGACAGAGGCCTCGGTGGCGAAGCTGAAGGGATAGCCGTGATCGATCTGCCACTGCTTGAGGGCCGGCAGAAGCAGCTTGGCGTTGCGCTTGTTGCCGATGAAGTTGTCGTCCACCAGGAAGATGGAGCGGCGCCAGCCCAGGTCGTAGAGGTACTGGAGCTCGGCGATCAGCTGCTGCGGAGCCTTGGTGCGGGGCTTGCGGCCGTAGAGCACGATGATGTCGCAGAACTCGCACTGGAACGGACAGCCCCGCGAGAACTGCACGCTCATCGAGTCGTAGGCATCGAGCTCGAGCAGATCGAAGCGGGGGATCGGCGTGCCCGTCACGTCGGGCTTTTCGCCGTTGGCGCTGAAACGCCCTGTCTTCTCGCCCCGTTCGATCGCCTCCACGAACTGGGGCAGGGTGATCTCACCCTCGTCGAGCACCTTGAAGTCGAACAGTTGGAGTTCGGGAGCGTCCGGCGTGGAACTGGCGAAGGGCCCACCCACGGCCACGGGAAGGCCCCGCGCCTTGGCCTTGGCGATCTGGGCGGCCATGTCGGCCTTCTGCACGATCATCCCCGAGATCACCACCAACTCGGCCCACTCCCACTCGTCGTCGCGCACCTCCCGCACGTTGCGGTCGACCAGCTTCATCTCCCAGGTCTGGGGGAGAAGGGCGGCCACGGTGACCATGCCGAGGGGCGGGAGCAGAACCTTCCGATTCACCAGTTCGAGGATCTTCTCGTAGCTCCAGAAGGTCTTCGGGAACTCGGGATAGACGAAAAGGGCGCGCATGCGGGACGGCGGCGATCGGGTCGGCGGAGAACGGAGCCTGCGCGGCGTCGGCGTAGCCGGATCCGGAGTGTGGCAACCCTAGGTGGTCCCGCCAGGGTCCGCCGTTCCCGGGCCTTCCTTCTGCTGTAATAGGCCCGTCTTCATTCCAAGGGGCCATGGGAGCCGCGATCTATCTCGCTCTGGTGGGCGGCGGTCTGGTGGCCGCCTTCGCGATCACCGTGGTGCTTCGCGGCATCAAGTTGATCTGAACTCGCCCGGCCTCAGGCGCAGGCCGCCGTGGCGGATCAGTTCCGCCACGCCGATCACCAGGCCGGATCCTCCCAGCAGGGCAAAGCAGGCCGGCAGTCCGAGCGTGGCCGTCAGCCCAGCAGCCACGAGCCCGCTCAGGCCACCGCCGCCGAGAAAAGCGATCTGGCCTAGCCCGGCCATGCGTCCCCGGATCGCCATGGGGGCACCCACCTGGCCGATCAGATTCACGCCAGCCAGCAGGCTGGCGGTCCCGGCCCCGATCACGAACGCCATGGCCAGGGCCAGGGGTCCGGCCAGCCACCCCAGCCGATCCGGCTGGACCGCCGCCATCCCCAGCTGGGCCAGGGCCGTGAGCACGGTGCAGGTCCCCATCAGCAGGCCCGGTCGCTGGCTGAGCCAGCCGCTGTTCTTCTGCAGCACGACTCCCCCAACGATGCTGCCGGTGGCCAGCACGCTCGTGAACCATCCCAGGGCCTGGGGCGTGGGGCCCAGGATGTGGGCCGCGATCAGCGGGGCCAGCCCGGGG
>JBJTUJ010000152.1:0-3423 GCA_046080685.1 Cyanobium sp.
CTAAACCTATTCTCCTTGGATTCAGGTATTGCTTGCCACCCGGCCAAGTGTGCCCGCCGCCGATGACCTTCACCAGGATAACCTCGGTCCCGTCCTTACCACCTGTAAATTTCTCGATCTCCACAGTTGTCCCATCGTCCGGGTCCTTGTCTTGAAGCTTGATCCTTTCCGGAGTTGTGTCGCAGGCATTGTGACGGACAAAATGTTCAATGGACGAGGCCGTGGAAAGAATTTCGCCGCGACTCCGGCTGAACCAAAATAATCGTATGTCCCCACCGTCGAAAGGAACGAGCGGATCCTTCGTACCGTTAACAATCATGATAGAAATTGGCAGCTTCGGTATCTTGTCCTTGAGTGCATTTGAAAGTTGCGCCGTTACGGGTGCCACGGCCACGATTTTATCGGACAGATCCATGGCCAGACGCACTGACATAAAACCGCCGTTTGAGATGCCCGTGGCGTAGACACGTTTGGGATCAACGCCGAAATCCTTCACCATTACGTCAATTATTTTAGAGATGAATCCAACATCATCGCAGGCACTTTCAGTCTTGAGCATCTCGGTACGGCCATCGCACCACTGCTTGTTGATGCCCTCTGGAAAAACCAGAACCACGCCTCGCTTATCCGCTGCCGCTGAGAGAGTACCTTGCGAGGTGCCTTGATCAAATTTCAGACCCGTACCACCGCCTCCGTGCAGAGCCAACACCAACGGGGCTGGCTTGTCCTTGCTGAAATCTGGTGGCAGATGAATGTGATAGGTTCGCTCGATACCTTCATAGGGGAGCGTTTTGGTGAATTCCTGTTCCGGTTTTGCGTCTGGATGCCCATTTTTCGCGGCGGTGGCATTGCAGCCTGCACAAATCATCAAGCACGCCAAGGTCGTAACCATCCGCACGTATGCTGCCCATAATGGGGAAGCTGTTTTATGTGAACAACATGCTTCGCCATTCCTTAAATTCATTCTTCGCTCCATTATCTGATGGCTAACAACTATTTGGGAGGATCCGCCCAAGTCGCGCTGAGTCCATCAGCTGTCCACCTAAGACGCACCAACAGGATTTGAGTTAAGCATCAAATGTCCTGCGCTGCAGTCCATCTCAGATCCCCATGGCTTGTCTTAACCCATCTTAGGCGGATCCGCCGAAGATGGGTTCACAATGTTACAGAGTGTCGGCTGGGCTGCTGATGCCGAATGGGCCGCGGTTCAGCACGTGGGTGTAGATCATGGTGGTTCGGATGTCGCTGTGGCCCAGCAGTTCCTGAATGGTGCGGATGTCATGCCCCCGTTCCAGCAGATGGGTGGCAAAGGAATGGCGCAGGCTGTGGGATGTGGCTGGCTTGCTGATCCCTGCCGCGATCACAGCCCGTCGGATCGCTTTTTGCGCCAGGCTCGGATCCAGGTAATGCCGACCCTGCTCGCCGGTTTCGTCGTTGCGCCAGCGCTGGTGCTGGGGGAACACCCACTGCCATGTCCACTCCCTGTCGGCATGGCGGTATTTCCGGCGCAGCGCTCCGGGCAGTTGCACACGTCCGTATCCGTCGGCCAGATCGTTCTCATGCAGGCGTTTCACCTCCCGCAACTGCTCGCGCAGCCGCTCCCCCACGCCCAGAGGAAGCATCGTGCGGTGATCCTTGCTGCCTTTCCCGTCGCGAACAGTGAGCTCACGACGCTCGAAATCCAGGTCCTTGACCCGCAGGCGCTGCGCTTCCATCAACCGCAATCCACTCCCGACCAACACTTCGCTCACCAACCCCTCCACACCGTTCATTCGTTCCAGCACCGCCCGCACCTCCCCCGGGGTCAGCACCACGGGTAGCCGTCGCTTCTGTCTGGCCCGCACCAACTGCTCGTAGGTCGCCACGGTGCGCTGTGCGTAGTGGCGCGCCTGCAGCTCCTCGCGGTAGCGCTGGATCAGCCCCGGCGGGCGTGGGGTGGTCGGCATGGTTCGTCTCTGCCACACCACAGGGTTCCCACCGCCATTCACGGGCCCTGCCCTTGCCTCATCAGGTGCTTCTTTTGCCGGCCCCAGCTGCTCACTCAGCCAGCAGCGCCAGTGCGCTCGCCAGCGTGTCGGCTTCGGCAGCGGGCTTGTCCCGCCGCCAGCGGGCGATGCGCGGGAAGCGCACAGCGATGCCGCTCTTGTGGCGGCTGGAGCGCTGCAGCCCCTCGAACGCCAGCTCAAACACCTGCACCGGCTCCACCGCCCGCACCGGCCCGAAACGCTCGGTGGTGTGGCTGCGGATCCAGCGATCGAGCGCCGTGATCTCACCATCGTCGAGGCCGGAGTAGGCCTTGGCGAAGGTCACCAGCCGCGGCGGCTCGCCCGTGACGCCGGCGTCGTCTCCGCCGGGTTGCCGGGAGCGATCCCATAGCCCGAAGGTGTAGTCGGTGAACAGGTTGGCGCGGCGGCCGCTGCCGGCCTGGGCGTAGAGCAGCACGGCATCGAGGGTGTAGGGCGCGCGCTTGTACTTCCACCAGGGGCCCCGCCTGCGCCCGGCCAGATAGGCGGAAGCGAGGGACTTCAGCATCAGGCCCTCGGCGCTGGCGGCGGTGGCCGCGTGACGCAGCGGCTCCAGCTGCTCCCAGTGGCTCAGGGGCAGCCGGGGGGAGAGGCGCAGGAGCCCGGCTTCGGGGGTGGAGGCCGCTTCCGGCAGCTGCTGGATCAGCGCCTCCAGGGCGGCGCGGCGCTCGCTCAGCGCTCGCTGGCGCCAGTCGTGGCCCTCCCGCTCCAGCAGGTCGTAGGCCACGAACGCCGCCGGACACTCCGCCAGCAGCGTGCGGCCCGGCGCCTTGCGCCCCAGCCGCCGCTGCAGTTGGGCAAAGGGTGCGGGCTGATCAGCCTCCGGCAGCCACACGAGAATCTCGCCGTCGAGCACCGTGCCATCCGGTAGGGCGGCGGCGGCCGCGATCAGCTCGGGGAAGCTGGCGTTGATCAGCTCCTCGCCGCGGCTCCAGAGGAAGCTTTGGCCGGCACGGCGGATCAGCTGGCCGCGGATGCCGTCGAACTTCCATTCCGCCAGCCAATCCTCGGGAGTGCCCGGCAGGGGATCGGAGCCGGCACCAGGCTCCAGCGGCGAGGCCAGAAAGAAGGGATAGGGACGGCTGGGTACGGACTCGCCGGCCTCTGCCGGGGCCAGCAGGCTCCGGTAGGCCTCGGCACTGGGGCGGAAGCCGCCCATCAGCCGGTGCTGCAGCAGCGCCTCCTCCAGGCCGCTGAGCCGGGCCAGGGCGCGCAGCACCAGCCCCTGGCCCACGCCCACCCGCAGGCCGCCGGTGAGCAGCTTGTTGGCCACCAGCAATTCGGCCGGGTCGAGCCCCAGCCACAGCCGGCGCACCGCCTCGGCCTGTTCGGCTCCGTCGAGGGCGGCGGCGGCGGGCAGCAGCTCCTCCATCCACTGCTGCAGGGGCTGGATGGCGGG
>JBJTUJ010000153.1:0-7407 GCA_046080685.1 Cyanobium sp.
CGGCATTATTTAAAGTCTATTTATTGCTTGTCAAGGCGGCCCTTGACAAGCTAATTCCTCTTTATTCATATCGCTTTTTTAGCAATCTTAAGCAGTTCAGCGACAAGGGAGAACGCTTTCTAAAAGAAGTAAAGAACAACAGCCATGTTAGACATGCAGATCAGTTTGTCGATTTGATAAAAACCGTAAAGTCCGAATGGCTAGATACGGTCATTGACTTAAGAGATGAATATGCTCATTATTCAAGCTTAAAAGCATACTCAAGCTTTGTACTTAATATTGATTCGGGAGTGAGTGGCTTGAAAGATATTTCGGAATTCCAGCGCCCCTCGCTGACTTTACCGAACGGGACGGTAGACGCATTGAAATACATGATAGATACAAAAGTACAGCTACTACATTTCGCAAGTCGCTTTATTGGCCTTTGCGATTACAATGACAGGCGAAGGCCCAAACGCTATTTGAAATGTGAATGTGGCCATGAGTTTGCCAAGAAGATTAAGAGCAAAAACCCATCACATTCTAGCATTATTTTTGACAAAAGTATTGAGATTGAGGTAATGGATATTTCGCGTGACTACGGTGTTATACGATGTCCCCGCTGTGGCGGACAAACCGAAACAGATCTAGAGTATTGGAGATCAATAGGAGCAATGCCAGGGAATAATGGTTAGTGTTGGCATTTTCTCTTTGACGCTTAGTTATAAAGCAAGGCTGATTTGATTTGCGACAACTTCGCTTAGCGATGCCCTGACTTTGTGCAAGCGACTCGCAAGATGCGGGATAATTGGACAAGCTGCTAGTTGAGTCAGTTTCAACTCGGATGGCTTGTATTGGCTTTTCAATATGTCTTGATATTTATACGCAACTAATTTCAACAATACCTAGGGGATTCATTTGTCTAAGTATAGGACATGTGTCTAGCGCAGCTCATGGGCACAAACGGCCGTCTAACATTAAGATCCAGCGGACGAGATCAGTGGAGTGTCCAAGGCGTCCATCTCGTGCTCGCCGCTGATCTTGGCGTTCGGAGCCGGCAGGGCCCGAGGGCTCCCCCAGAGCGACGCCATCACGATCGAAGGCAGCCTGCTCGATCTGGGGGGCCTTCCCTGCCTCGTGGGTCGCACCACCCCCCAGGCGGGGATCGAAGAAGATCAGGGCCGCAGCACGCTGATTCTCTGCCACGCCGGAACTCCCAGCTTCCGGGACGGGCAGACCCGCCTGACCCTGGCCCCGGGGTAGATCCTGATGAACCCCCGCCAGGGCGGCATCGTCAGCACCGGCTATCTGTCGTGGATCAACTTCCCGATCGAGCATGGGCGCCTGCGGCGAACGATCCGGGCCATGCAGGGCACGCCGGATCAGCTCAACCTCAACCAACCGCTCCTGATGGGTGCGCCGCGTGGAACGGCGTCGCCCTGCGATGGCGGGCTGTTCGCCTTCTTTTCCTTCCTGGAGACTCTGCTGCAGCAAAGCCGCTGGATCGGCAACAGCCTCGGGCTCGACGAACAGCTGTATCGCCTGGTTGCCCTGGCGCTGTTCCAGAGCCAGGGGCTGATGGCCGACCTGCAGAAGCGATGGTCGGCGGGCCCCCCGCGCCGCAACACCCTCGATCCCCTGGTGGATGACATCCGCGCCCACGCCCACTGCAACCTCACCCTCACGGATCTGGAAGAGCAGAGCCACTACAGCGCCAGGCAGCTGCAGTATCTGTTCCGTGAAAGGTTCGACTGCACTCCGATGCAGTTCGTGCGCCGCCAGCGACTGGCCCTGGCACGGCCCACGGCTCAGCCACAACCAGCGGATTCGCCCACGTGTGCATTCGGCCTGGCACCGGCTTAAACGTTGAACAGGAACTCCATCACATCCCCCTCGGCCACCACGTAGTCCTTGCCCTCGCTGCGCAGCCAGCCCCTGGTGCGCGCCTCGGCCAGGGAGCCGGCCTCCAGCAGCTGCTGCCAGCCGATCGTCTGGGCGCGGATGAAGCCGCGCTCGAAATCGGTGTGGATCACGCCGGCGGCCTGGGGGGCGGTCATGCCCGCCTGGATCGTCCAGGCCCGGGTCTCCTTCTCGCCGGTGGTGAAGTAGGTGCGCAGGCCCAGCAGGCCGTAGGTGGCGCGGATCAGGCTCTGCAGTCCGCCCTCCTCCACGCCGAGGCCGGCCAGGAACTCACCGCGCTCGTCCTCCGGCAGCTCGATCAGCTCGGCTTCCACCTGGGCCGAGATCCGCACCGTGGCGGCACCCTCTTTGGCCGCCAGCTCCACCACCTTCTCCACGTAGGCGTTGCCGGCGGCGAGATCGTTTTCGCTCACATTGGTGGCGTAGATGATTGGCTTGGCGGTGAGCAGCCCCAGGGGCTTGATCAGGGCCGCTTCCTCGGGGCCGAGCTCCACCGAGCGGGCGGCACCGCCCTGCTCCAGCACCGCCTGGATGCGTTCGAGGGCCCCATCCTCCAGCTGGGCCTCCTTGCTGGTGCGCACCTGCTTCTTCAGCCGCTCGCGCCGCTTCTCCACCTGGGCCAGATCCGCCAGAGCCAGCTCGAGGTTGATCACCTCGGCGTCACGCTCCGGATCCACCGAGCCCGACACGTGGATCACGTCATCGTCCTCGAAGCAGCGCACCACGTGCACGATCGCGTCCACCTCGCGGATGTTGGCGAGGAACTTGTTGCCCAGCCCCTCCCCCTGGCTGGCCCCCTTCACAAGCCCGGCGATGTCCACGAACTCCACCCGGGTGGGGATGATTTCCTTGCTGCCGCTCAGATCCGAGAGCTGCCGCAGCCGTGGATCGGGCACCGCCACCACCCCGGTGTTGGGTTCGATCGTGCAGAAGGGGAAGTTGGCGGCCTGGGCCTGGGCGTTGGCCACCAGGGCGTTGAAGAGGGTGGATTTGCCCACGTTGGGCAGCCCCACGATTCCGGCTTTGAGCATCGGGGGAATCTAGGCGCCGCCGCTCCGGGGCTCTTCCAGCCGCGGAGATCCGCACCACGGCCGGCGCCGCGACCCGCGAGACTGTGTTGAATCGTGTCCGGGCCGATGCACGCCCCCTCACCCCTGCGTCCGGCCACCATGCCGCCCCCGGCCTCGCTGCCGCCGAAGGTGGTGCCGGCTCCCCCCACTCCCCTGGTCCGCCGCCGCCGGCCCCTGCCGGGCGGACCGCTCGGGGTCGGGCTTGCGCTGGGCCTTGCCGTGCTGGCGGGCACGGGGGTCTGGTTCCAGCAGCGCCGCACCGCCCAGCGCGACGTCACCCCCTTCACGGAGGTGGCCCGCAGCGGCAGCCTGCCGGGGGTCGTAACCGCCACAGGCGAGCTGGATGCGGTGAAGCGGGTCAACGTGAGCCCGCGGCGCCAGGGGCTGCTCCAGAAGCTGTTCGTCGACGAAGGCGACACGGTGCGCGCCGGCCAGCCCCTGGCCCTGATGGATGCCGGCGATCTGATGGATCGCCAGCAGGAGCTGGTGGCCAACCTGCGTTCAGCCCAGGCGGAACTGGCCCGCAGCGCCAGTGAGCTGGCCCGCAACGAACCGCTTTATCGCCAGGGCGCCATCAGCCTCAACGAACTCAACCGCTACCGCACCGACTTCGAGGTGAAGCGGATGGGGGTGGCCGCCGCCCGGCAGCGGGTGGAACAGCGGGCCGTGGAGGGCGACGAACTGATCGTGCGGGCCCCCTTCGACGGGGTGATCAGCCAGCGCTACGCCGATCCCGGTTCGTTCGTGACCCCCACCACCACCGCCTCGGCCACCGCCGGCGCCACCAGCTCCTCGATCGTGGAGCTGGCCCAGGGACTGGAGGTGCTGGCCAAGGTGCCGGAGAGCGATCTGGGACGCCTGCGGGTGGGCCTGCCGGCCTCGGTGCGCTTCGACGCTTTCCCCGACCGCCGCTTCGCCGCCCGCATCCGCCAGATGGCGCCGCGGGCCGTGAAGACCAACAACGTCACCTCCTTCGAGGTGAAGCTGGCTCTGCTCGATCCCAGCCCCGATCTGCGCATCGGCATGAACGCCGACGTCGACTTCCAGACCGGCCGCCTGCAGGCCGACACCCTGGTGCCCACGGTGGCCGTGGTCACCGAGAAGGGGCGGCCGGGGGTGCTGCTGGTGGGCAAGGACCGTCAGCCCACCTTCCAACCGGTGGAGCTGGGGGTGAGCAGCGGCCGTGACACCCAGATCCTCAGCGGCGTGAAGGCCGGCACGCCGGTGTTCATCGACCTGCCGCCATGGGCGAAGAAGCGGGAGCGGAGCTGAGGGCACGCTCCCCCAGGAAGCGGCGGGCGGCTGCCAGGATCCGGCCGCTGGCGTAGCCGTCGCCGAAGGGGTTGTGGGCGCGGGCCATGGCGTCGTAGGCGGCCGGCTTCTGCAGCAGCTCCGACGCCTCGGCCACGATCGCCTCGCTGTCGGTACCGATCAGCCGCGCCGTGCCGGCCTCCACCGCCTCCGGCCGCTCGGTGGTGCGGCGCAGCACCAGCACCGGCTTGCCCAGGGCCGGCGCCTCCTCCTGCAGACCGCCGGAATCGGTGAGCAGCAAGGTGGCGCCGCGCATGGCGGCCACCAGGGCGTCGTAGTCGAGGGGCTCGGTGAGGAAGGCGCGCGGGTGGTTGCCCAGCAGCGCCTGCAGCGGTTCCCGCACGGTGGGGTTGCGGTGCAGCGGCAGCAGCAGCGCCGTGTCGGGGAAGCGCTCCAGCAGCTCGAGGAAGCCGCGGCCGATATCCAGGAGCCGCGGTCCCCAGTTCTCGCGGCGGTGCACCGTGGCCAGCAGCACCCGCTGCCTCTCCCAGTCGAGACCGGGCAAGACCAGGGGAGGGGCCGTCTCGGCCATCTGCAGCAGGGCGTCGATCACCGTGTTGCCGGTGGTGATGATCTCGCCCACCACGCCGGAAGCACGCAGGTTGGCCGCCGAGCGCTCGGTGGGAGCGAAGTGCAGCAGGGCCAGCTGGGAGATCAGGCGGCGGTTGGCCTCCTCGGGAAATGGATCGAACAAGTTGTCGGTGCGCAGGCCCGCCTCCACATGCCCCACCGGCACCTGCTCGTAGAAGGCGGCCAGCGCACTGGCGAAAGCGGTGGTGGTGTCGCCCTGCACCAGCACCAGGGCGGGACGGTGGGCGACGAATTCCTCGCGCAGTCCCTGCAACGCCGCGCAGGTCACGTGGGTGAGGGTCTGGTTGGGCGCCATCAGCGCCAGATCGTGGTCGGCCCGCAGGCCGAACAGGGCCATCACCTGCTCCACCATCTCGCGGTGCTGGCCGGTGAGCACCACGCGGGTGCGGAAGGCTTCCGCTGCCTGAAAAGCCTGGATCACCGGGGCCAGCTTGATCGCCTCGGGCCGGGTGCCGAGCACGATGGTGACCAGGGGTGCGGGGCTCAAAGGAAAGGCCGGATTCGCCCTGATCCTAGGCGCCGTCTGCGGAGCGGCTGGCGATCCAGGTTGATCGGTGCCAGCATGCAGGCCATGATCAGGGCTGGATTCCATGGCTGAACTGCCCTTCGCGGCGAGTGTGGCCGCAGGTGCTCCAGCCCCGCCGATGCCGCCGCCACCGCCACCGGGTCTCGGGCTGCCACCGCCGCCGCCAGGGGCGATGCCTCCTGGGCCTGGCTTGCCGCCGCCCTCGCTTACCCCGCCAGCGCCGGCTGCCGCATCAGCAGCCCGTGCAGCTGCACCCGCTCAGGATGCTGGCGGCTATCCGCGCACGCTCGAGGGCATCGTGCGCCACGCCTTTGATCGCAATTTTTCCGATGTGCACCTCGGCGTCGGTGAGGAGCCCCGCTTCCGCAGCCGCGGCGACATCGTGCGCACCGGCTGGCCGGTCACCGATGGGGTGACCTTCCGCGACTGGCTGCGCGAGATCCTCGATCCCACCGGATTCGACAGCTTCCAGCATCACAAGGAGTACGACGGCGCCCATGCCTTCGACTTCGTGCGCATCCGCATCAATCTGCTCCAGTCGCTGCTGGGGCCGGCGATGGTGCTGCGCCTGATTCCCCAGAAGATCGCCACCATGGAGGAGCTCAATCTTCCCCAGGTGCTGTGCGATCTCTCGGCGCGGTCGAAGGGGATGATCCTGGTCACGGGCCCCACCGGTTCGGGCAAGAGCACCACATTGGCGGCGATGATCGATCACATCAACCGCACCATGAAGCGGCATGTGCTCACCATTGAGGATCCGGTGGAATTCGTGCACCAAAGCCGTGAATCCCTGGTGCGTCAGCGCGAGGTGGGTGCCCATACCCTGCAGTTTCAGAATGCACTGCGCGCCGCCCTGCGCGAGGATCCCGATGTGATCCTGGTTGGTGAGATCCGCGACCAGGAGACCCTTGGCACCGCGATCAAGGCCTCCCAGACCGGCCATCTGGTGTTTGGCACTCTGCACACCAATTCGGCCGTGCGCACCGTGGAGCGGATTCTCGGCATGTTCCCCCCCCAGGAGCAGGAAAGCATCCGTCGTGCCGTGTCGGAAACCCTGCTGGGTGTCGTGGCGCAGGGGCTGATCAAAACCACCGACGGCAAGCGCGCCGCCTTTCACGATATTTTCATCAATACGGATGCCTGCCGCGATTACATCGTCAAGGGTGATCTTGACCAGATCGAGGAAATCATGGCCCGCAGCGCCTTTGATGGGATGCAGACCGCCAATCAGTCGCTGGCGGCTCTGGTTGCAGCCGGCAAGGTGGAGGCCGAGGAGGCCATGCACCACAGCCAGCGCCCAGGTGAGCTGGCCCAGACCCTGCGTGGCCGCACCTGAGCGTGCGCGCCTGGGCAGAGCTGTGCCGGATCAGCCGTGATGGCCCACGAGGCGAGCGATCAGCAGCACGCCCAGGCCCATCGACAGCCCGAGCATCGCTAAGCGGCCATTCCAGATCTCGGCCTGTGGGGTGAGACCACGCCGCCAGGCGTTGAGCTCATCCTGAGAGACGGGTTCCACGTCCGGGCTCCCCGAGGCAGGAGTGGCAGGGGCAGTGGCGGCTGCATCCTCCGAGATTCCCCCGGGGTCTCCGCTGCGGTCGTGGGACACGGGGTGGGGAGGAGCGATGGGCGGCCTGAGCGCAGGGCCAGCCGGCTTTGAATGCGGCCAGCCTAATCCGATCAGAAGCAGGGCTGGCTCCCGTAGAGGCGGTCGGCCTCACTGAGGGGCAGCCGCGGAGCCACGCCGAGCTCGAAGGGGCTGCGGCAGCCGCTGCGCAACCGCTGGCAGGCCGCCACCCCCACCATGGCGGCGTTGTCGGTGCACCAGGCCAGTGGGGCCACCCGCCAGCGCAGGCCCAGCTCCTGGGCCCTTGCCGCCAGCAGGGCACGCAGCCGCCGGTTGGCGGCCACACCACCCACCAGCACCAGGGTGTCGAGGCCCTGGTCGCGGGCGCAGCGGCAGCTTCGCTCCACCAGCACCTCCGCCACCCCCTGCTCAAAACTCGCCGCCAG
>JBJTUJ010000154.1:0-4556 GCA_046080685.1 Cyanobium sp.
GGGGTCCTGATAGAGCGTGGGCGGCAGTGAGGCCAGGGTGGCCCGCACCATGGCCGTCACCTCCGCCGCCGGCATCCAGCCTCCCCCGGAGCGGCGCTGGAGTGCCTCTGCCTGTAGGCGCCAGCGATAGGGCAAACCCCATTGGCGCGGCCTGAGCAGCCACAGGCCCGCGGCCTGCCGCCATAGGGGGCGATACGACCGGAGTTCCCCGTTCCAGCGCGGCAGCCAGAGCCGTTCCTGCGGAGTGAGGCCGGTCTGCTCATCGGTGAGTTCCACCCCTTGAGCGATCATCGGCACCAGCGCCCCGTCCGCCAGGGGCCTGCAGCCCATCAGCCAACCCTCCAACACCAGGGCATCGGCCGCCCTTTTCAGCTCGCCGGCACGTTCCCCCTGGCCGTCGTGCAGCCTCTTGTCGAATCGGGGAAGCTCCAGCAGCCCGGTGGCGCGCCATGACGCCAGTCGCTCAAGCAGCAGCGGCAGATCGTGGCTGCCCGGCGGCACCCGGCTGACGCCGAAGGGATTGCCGGCCAGCAAGGCGCGCCGCCGGGCCAGGGGAAGGTAGAGATCATCGATCGAGGCCACCGCCAGCCGCAGCCCGGCCAGCGGGGCGAGGCTCTCCAGCAACCGCCCCAGGGTGGATTTCCCCGCGCCCACAGGTCCGTTGAGCAGCATCAGGGATCTGTTGCCACTGCGGGCGAGTCCCTCCGCCAGCGCGTCGATGAGGGGGAGGGCCAGGGCTTCCAACAGAACCGCATCGGTGCGGCATGCAAGGTCGGCCACGGCTGGCTCCGCATCGGCCAGCCGCCTGTGCCACGAGGCGATTCCAGCGGAAGGGGCCGCCTCAGGTTCCAAGCTTGAACGCCTCGAACACCACCGCAAACACCAGGCCGATGCGCAGGTTGTCGGCCACCACCCATCCCAGGGAGGGCTCGTTCCGCACCAGCCGCGTCCGCAGCCGCACCATCACCTCGAGGGCCAGGACCAGCGCGAGCACCACTGTGGGCCGGCCCCCAGGCACGGAAACCCGCAGGAGGCTGGTGACGTTCTGACCGATGAAGTAGCCCACCAGCAGGGCAAGCAGAGCCAGGCTGCCAGCCCGCCAGCTGTTGCGCAGCTGGCCCAGCAGCCGCCGGCTCCAGCTGGCGGTCAGCCCCTGATAGCGGGTGCGCTGCAGAGGCGGACGGGTCATGGGGACTGGATCAGCTGCTGCAGCCACGACAGCGTCGCCGGCGCGCGGCGGCCATGGCCCTCGGACGGCCCCGCGACCGGTGCCGGGGGGTCCCCGCCGTCGAGATCGGTCAGCACGGCGCGGGCGCGGGCGAAGGCGGATGGGTGCTCGCGGCGCGAGAGCCGGCTCAGGGTGATCACGCAGGCGAGACCGGCGCCATGCGCGGCCGCAAGGCCACCAACCGAATCCTCCAGTACCAGCACGCGGTCGGGATTCAGCGTCAGACGGCTCAGCGCCAGACGGTAACCCTCAGGATCGGGCTTGACGGCGGCCACATCTTCGCCGCAGACCCAGGTGTGGAAGGCCTCGGCGACGGGCGCCAGCGATCCGGCCGCCAGGGCCTCCACGGCGGGGCGGCTGCTGGCCGTGACGATCGCCTGGGTGAGGCCCGCCTCGGCGGCCTCGGCGATCAGCCGCGCCACCCCGGGGCGCAGCGGCAGCCCGCCGGCACGCACCAGGGACGTGTAGTGGTGCTGCTTGGCCTGCACCAGGGCATCCAACCGCTGCTCAGACGGATCCTCACCCTCCTGGTCCCGCAACCAGGCCCGCAGGCGGTCACGTCCACCGCTGACCCTCAGGAGCCGCAGATAGGTCTCGGGATCCCAACGGTAGGGCTCGCCGCGTTCGGCGAAGGCCCGGTTGAAGGCCGGCAGATGGCCCTCGAACTCAGTTTCGGCGAGGGTGCCGTCCACATCCCAGAACAGGGCCGCGAGCGAGGCAGACATGGCCGTGGGGCCAACGAGGGCATGCAGCCAAAACCTAGGCCCCCCCGGCGAGACGTCCGACCGGGGGCACAATGCCTCCAGCCGGCCGACCGCATCTGAACCCCTCCCCCTCCGAGGCCTGCTGGCTGCTTCCACAGGCGGTGGGGACCGACGCACTGACTGCGCTCGGGGCGGAGCTGCGGCAGCGCGGGTTGGCGGAGCTGCCGCCGGAGCTGCTGGCGGTGCTTCACCGACGTGGACTTGGGCAGTGGCAGGCCATCGCCGCCCTGCTGGATCCGGCGCCCGCCCCAAACCCCCTCGAGCATTTCCCGGGCCTCACCATCGCCGTCGAACGGCTGGAGCTGGCCTGCCGGCTGCAGGAGGCGCTGGCGATCTGCGGCGACTACGACGCCGACGGCATGACCAGCACGGCCCTGCTGGTGGGGGTGCTGCAGCGGCTCGGGGCCAGGCCGCAAGCGGCGATTCCGAGCCGCCTCGACGACGGCTACGGCCTCAACCCCGGCATGGTCGAGCGGCTGGCCGGCGAGGGGGTGGGGCTGCTGGTCACCGTGGACAATGGCGTCTCGGCCAGCGAGGCACTGGAGCGCGCCCAGTCCCTTGGGGTGGAGGTGATCCTCACCGACCACCACAGCCTGCCGGAGGTGATGCCGCCCCATCTGGCCCTGCTCCACCCGGCGGTGACCCCCGAGCACTCCCCCTACCGCGGCCTGGCGGGGGTGGGGCTGGCCCACCTGCTGGCCTGCAGCCTCTGCCGCCGGCTCGGCCGGGAGGATGGCCTGGAGATCGCCCACAACCTGTTCTGCATCGGCACGATCGCCGACATGGCCCCGTTGCAGGGGGTCAACCGGCGCTGGCTGATCGACGGACTGCCTGGCCTCCGCCGCAGCCCCCTGGCGGGCCTGCAGGCCCTGCAGCGGATCGCCGGCCTGGAGGACGGCCCCCTCGACGCCGAAGCGGTGGGATTCCAGCTGGCGCCGAGGATCAACGCCGTGGGCCGCCTCGGCGATCCCCTGCTGGTGGTGGACCTGCTCACCACCGCGGATCCCGAACGGGCCCAGGAGCTGGCCCGGGCCTGTGAGGTGCTGAACCGCCAGCGCCGGGAGCTGTGCCAGGCGATCGAGGCCGAAGCCCTGGCCCTGCTCGAGGCTGATGGGGAGCAGCGCCCGGCTTTCCTGCTGCTGGCCCAGAGTCACTGGCACCACGGCGTGATCGGCATCGTCGCCGCCAGGCTGGCGGAACGGTTCGGCCGGCCGGTGGCCCTACTGGCGGGGGATGGGGACGGCCGGCTGCGGGCTTCGGTGCGGGCGCCGAAGGGCTTCGCCGTCGACCGCTCCCTCACGGCCTGCGCCGACCTGCTGGAGCATTTCGGCGGCCATCCCGCCGCAGGGGGGTTCACGGTGCGCGCCGAGGCGGTGGCGACCCTGCACGAGCGGCTGGATCAACTCGCCGCCATCTGGCTCGCCGAGCGGGGCCCTGCGCTGCCGGTGGAACCGGAGGCCCTGCTGCGGCTGGAGCGGATCGACGGCGACTTCTGGCGGCAGCTGCAGCGGCTCGAGCCCTTCGGCATCGGCAACCCGGCCCCGGTGTTCTGGAGCAGCGGTTGCCGGATCGTGGGGCAGAAGCTGCTGCGCGGCGGCCATCTCCAGCTGCAGCTGGAGCAGGGGGGCCGGGAGCTGCGGGCCATGGCCTGGCGCTGGAGCGGCCCCGAGCGCCTGGACGGACCGGTGGACGTGGCCTACCGGATCCGCCGGGACCGCTGGCAGGGGGTCGAGAGGCTCCAGATCGACCTGGTGGCCCTCAGACCAAGCCCGGAGGGCGAAGTGGTGGTGCGGCGCGGCGGGCGGGCGTACTGGTGCCGCCTGCAGGGGAACACTGTGGTGGTGCGCAACGCCGCAGGACGGGAGGTGAGCGGCACGGACAACGGCCACCCCCCCTACGTGCGCTCCCTGCTCGCGGAAGCGGCGATGGCCCTGGGGCTGGCGGCCTGAAGCTCAGAGCGCGCCGCGCCGGTAGAACAAGATGAAGATTACGGCCGGACCGGCCAGGGTGATCAGGGCCAGGGCTCCGAAGTTGGCGATCAGATGGAAGTCGATGCCCATGATTCGGTGGCTCTCGCGAGGGGACGCAGGGTGACCTTAGGTGCCGGCCCCACCCGCACAGCTCCAGGGCGGGAGGCGTTGTGACGGCTTGTCACAGCAGCCTGCGCTGTTCCTGTGTCTGAATGGGGGAATGGAGCACTGGCGATGCATCAGCGGCTGCGGGGCCTGCTGCCGCCTCGATCCCGCCCTGCGCGGCGAGGCGCTTGAGGCCCTCAGCGATGAGCAGCGCGCCCTTTATCTCTCGATGGTGGGTCCCGACGGCTGGTGCGTGCACTTCGACACCGGCGGCCGTCGCTGCCGCATCTACGACCGGCGGCCCGATTTCTGCCGCGTGGAGAACCTGATGCGGCTGTTCGGGGCTGAGGGCGAGGATGCCGATGCCCTGGCGATCTCCTGCTGTACCCAGCAGATCCGCTCGGAAGACGGAGGTCGTGGCAGGGTGATGCGGCGCTTCCGTCGAGCGGTTCGCCGCCAGCCATGAGTCAGTCGCCCCAGAACGACACC
>JBJTUJ010000155.1:0-9599 GCA_046080685.1 Cyanobium sp.
GCCCGCCCACCCTGCGGGCCTTCGATGCGGCCCTCACCGCCCCCCGCTGGGGATGGGAGTCGGTGGATGCCTACTACGCCGGGGCCTCGCCGCTGCAGTGGCTGGACCAGGGAGGCACCGGACCTCCCACCCTGCTGGTCCATGCCAGCGACGATCCCTGGGTGCCGGTGGACAGCCACATCGCGCTCCAGAGCCGCCTGGGCGGATCCGCCGGCGAACGGCTGCAGATGGTGCTGACGCCTGGGGGCGGCCACAACGGCTTTCACGACCCCGAGGGCTGCTGGAGCGATCGCCTGGTGGTGCGCTGGCTCCAGAGACGCTGTCGAGCATCCTGAAGCTCAGGCGCTGGCGAAGCCGGACGATTTCTCCCCTTCCACGGGGAAGGCGAATGGGGTGCGGCGGAGGATCCATTCCTCCACCGGCCGCCCTCCGATCACGTGCTCCTGCACAATGCGCTCGATCCGCTCGGGGGTGACGCCCCCATAGAGAATCCCCTCCGGCCAGACCAGCAGCACCGGCCCCCCCTGGCAGACCCGCAGGCAGTCGGCCTTGGTGCGCAGCACCACACCCGCGGGGCGATCCGGATCCTCCAGCCCCAGGCTGCGGACCAGAGCCTTGAGCCGCTCCCAGCTGGCCGCGCCGAGGGCCGGATCTGCGCAGAGGGCCTTGGTGGGGGTGGCGCAGAGCAGCAGGTGATGGGCGATCGGCATCGGGCGGCTCAGCGGGGCAGCAGACCGGCGGGGGCCGATCCCACCGGGGCCGCGGCGGCCTCACACACGGCCCTGCGGGCCCAGGCATCGGTGGCCAGAACGTCGTCGAGGCTCGGGGTGGGCTGCAGGTCGACCCGGTGGCGATCACAGACCTGCTCGATCAGGCGGGGGATGTCGAGGAAGTGGATGCGTTCCTCCAAGAACAGGGCCACCGCCTGCTCGTTGGCGGCGTTCATGGCGGCAGGCATGGTGCCGCCCGCCCGACCGGCCGCATAGGCCAGCTCCATGCAGGGGTACTTCGCCCGGTCTGGCTGGCGGAAGGTGAGCTGACCCACCTGGGTGAGGTCGAGGCGGGGCCAGGGGGTGTCGATCCGCTCGGGCCAGCTGAGGCAGTAGAGGATCGGCAGTTTCATGTCGGGCCAGCCGAGCTGGGCCAGGACAGAGGAATCGGCCAGTTCCACCATCGAGTGCACGATCGACTGGGGGTGGATGACGATCTCGATGTGGTCGTAGTCGAGGCCGAACAGGTAGTGGGCTTCGATCACCTCGAGCCCCTTGTTCATCAGGGTGGCCGAGTCGACCGTGATCTTGCGGCCCATGCTCCAGTTTGGATGGCTGGTGGCATCGGCCACCGTGGCCTTCACCAGATCGGCGGCATCCCAGTCGCGGAAGGCGCCACCGGAGGCCGTGAGCTGGATGCGGCGCAGCCCCGGGGTGGGCACGCCGGTGGACAGGCGGGCGGTGTCGGACCAGGGGGTGCCCTGCAGGCACTGGAACAGGGCCGAGTGTTCGGAATCCGCCGGCAGCAGGCGGCTGCCGCTGGCCTCAAGTTCCGGAAGCACCACCGGACCGGCGGCGATCAGGGTTTCCTTGTTGGCCAGGGCCAGATCCTTGCCGGCACGGATCGCGGCCAGGGTGGGCAGCAGCCCGGCGCAGCCCACGATGCCGGTGACCACCAGCTCGGCCGTGGGCCAGGCGGCGGCGGCACAGAGTCCGTCGCTGCCGCCCAGGAGTTCCGGCGGCCGGGCAGGGCGCAGGCCGGGCTCGAGCGCCTCCAGCCGCTGGCGCAGCTCGGCCACCCGCTCCCCATCGGCCAGGGCCACCACCTCGGGCTGGTGCTCGAGGATCTGGTCGACCAGCAGGTCGAGTTTGTTGCCGGCGGTGAGGGCCACCACCTTGAAGCGCTCCGGGAACTCCCGGGCGATCTCCAGGGTCTGGGTGCCGATCGAGCCGGTGGAGCCCAGCACGCTGAGGGTCTTCATGGCAGGGGCTTCAGCGGCAGGGGTACCAGTTTCCCATCGGCGGCCCCGCCCGCCGGCCTCCCCCGCCGCCGGTTTGACTGGGAGCCCTTGCCCCTGTGCCATGAGCTGGCTGCGCCGCTGGAACTTCATCGAACGGGCCCGGCAGGAGCGGCTGCTCTGGGACGCCTACGAACGGCGGGAAAACCTCGACGACCTGGTGGCGGCGTGTGAGCGCGAGGCGGAGGCCGGGGATGGAGAAGCCGTGTTCCGGCTGGAGGTGTGGCGCACCACGCGAGAGCGGATCCAGCGCCTGGAGACGCTGATGGCCTCCAAGGGGAAGCCACCGGAAGCCCCCTGAGGCCGGGATCAGAGGATGCCCCTGCTGGCCCGCACCCCCAGTGCAACGGCAAGGCTGATCCCCAGGCCCAGCCCGGCCCGCAGCAGATCCTGGGCCGGTGAGGCCATCGCGGCACGGAGGTCGCGGGTGTCCAGGCGCAGCAGCGCCAGCTCCCGGCCCGCCAGCAGACCGAGGAAGGCCCAGGTGGTGCTCAGGGGGTAGGAACTGATCCGGCCCATCACGAAGAGCACCAGGCCGTAGATGCCGGCCAGGAGAGCCGCGGAGCGGGGATCAGCGCTGTTGGTTTTGCTCGTCAGCCGCTGCTGGATCGCGCCGCCGTTCTCGGCCATCAGCAGCGCCAGCCCCACCAGCAGCACCGCCAGGGAGCCGGCCATGGCGCCGGGACTCAGCCGCCGGGGCAGGTAGACGTAGATGTTGGCCAGGTCCTGCACCAGCCACTGGCTCCAGAGCCAGCCGGTGGTGAGCCACTGCAGCGCCAACCAGAACGGCAACGCCGCCTGCCCGGGCGTTTCAGAGGCAGCGGCCAAAGGGTTCCCGGCATCCGCGCCCTCCGGAAGCTGATCGGCTGGGGTGGTCTCCAGCCTCCAAAGCAGAGCCCCCCAGGCCAGCAGCCCCACCGCCAGGCCCGTGCCATACCCGGCGAGCGAATGGCGCAGCAGCGGTTGAACACTGGCCGGGTCCACGGCCGTGAGCACGAGGAAGGAGGTGCTCACCGGCGCTCCCCACTGGGTGAGCAGCAGCACAATCAGCGAAGGCAGCAGATCGATCCAGCGCAGATCCGTCAGTGGCGCGAAGGTCTGCAGCCGCCCCCAGGCCGGATCCCCCTCACCCCACCACCAGCCGAGCAGCAGCACCGCCGCCAGCAGCAAGGCCAGCCAGGCGAACTGCAGGAGCTTGGGGGCGCGGCCACGGTTGGCGGCCAGGAAGGGACCCAGGGTCTGGAGGGCGTCGTTGCCGATCACGGCGTACCCCGCCAGCACGAACGCGGCGATAGCCAGCGGGGAGCTCACGGCCGCCGGCCCCTCAGGACCGGATCCAGTCGGTGAGGCCGCCGGGCCTGTCGATCAGCTCAATCCCACGGGCCCGCAGCTCGTCGCGGATGCGGTCGGCGGTGGCGAAGTCGCGCTCCCCCTTGGCCTGGAGGCGGGCGGCGATCGCCGCCTCCACCTCAGGCTCCTCCGCCTGCCCCGCTGTGGCCGAGCCACCGGTCGGGAGGGTTTCAGGGATCAGACCGAGCACGCCGGCCAGCTCCAGCAACAAGCCCCCCCGGGCCCGCAGATCCAGCTCCCTCGCGGCATCGGCCGCGGCGGCGTCGCCCCGCTGCTGCCGATGGGCCTGGGCCCGCAGGGGACGGGCCAGTTCGAAGAGCACCGCCAGGGCGGCGGAGGTGTTGAGGTCGTCGTCGAGGGCGGCGCCGAAGCGCTCGCGGAAGCCGGCGAGGTCGCCATCGAGCTGAGGGTTGGAGCCCGCGGGGACGCCTGCGGCATTGGCAGCGGAGGTGGGATCAACAGCCCGGGCGGCCAGCCCGAGGGCCGCGTTCAGCCCCTTCCAGCCGCTGGCCGCCGCCGCCAGGGCCTCGGCGGTGAAATCCAGCGGCTTGCGGTAGTGGGCCTGCAGCACGAACAGCCGCAGGGTCATCGGGCTGACACCGCTCCCGAGCAACGCGCGGATGGTGGTGAAGTTGCCCAGGGATTTGGACATCTTTTCGCCGCCAACATTGACCATGCCGTTGTGCAGCCAGAAGCGGGCCAGAGGATGGCCGCTGGCGGCCTCCGACTGTGCGATCTCGTTCTCGTGGTGAGGAAAGATCAGGTCGGCGCCACCCAGATGGATGTCGATCGTGTCGCCGAGTTCCTGGCGCACCATCGCCGAACACTCGATGTGCCATCCCGGCCGCCCCGGGCCCCAGGGGGAGGGGAAGGAAGGCTCGCCGGGCTTGGCGCCTTTCCAGAGGGCGAAGTCGAAGGGATGGTGCTTGCGGGCTTCATCGCCATCGGCCAGCCGGCCGCTGGCGCCCTCCTGCTGCTGATCGAGGTCGCGGCCGCTGAGTTTGCCGTAATCGGCCTTGGCCATGACCGCGAAGTAAACGTCGCCATCGGCGGAATAGGCCGCCCCCCTGGCCTCCAGCTCACCGATCAGCGCCCGGATGCCGTCGAGGCAGAGGGTGGCACGGGGCATCCGGTCGGCCCTCAGGATGTTGAGGGCATCCATATCGGTGAAGTAGTCGGCGATGTTGCGCTCGCTCACCGCCTCCATGGAGCTGCCCTCCTCGGCGGCCCGTTTGAGGATCTTGTCGTCGATGTCGGTGAAGTTCTGCACGAAGGTCACCGCGTAGCCCCACCACTGCAGATGGCGGCGCAGCACGTCCCAGACGATGTAACTGCGGGCGTGGCCCAGATGGCAGAGGTCATAGACCGTGACACCGCAGCAGTAGATGGTCACCTTGCCCGGCTCCAGAGGCACGAAGGGCTCGGTGCGCCGGGTGAGGGTGTTGGTCAGCCGCAGGCTCACGGAATGGTCAGGGACAACCGGGGCACCGTAGGTCGCCCCCCGCATGGTCCACCCGGGACCGGCAGGCTGGCGCTGGTTTGGCTCGATCGCCGGCTGCGGCGTCGGACACCTTGCCGGTGGCAGCATCTGCTGGGCGTGTTTGAATCGACCCTGAAACACCGGTGATGATGGCAGCACCGCGCAAGGGCATCATCCTGGCCGGCGGCAGTGGAACCCGTCTGGCGCCACTCACCGGCGCCGTCAGCAAGCAGCTGATGCCGGTGTACGACAAGCCGATGATCTACTACCCCCTCACCACGCTGATGCTGGCTGGGATCAGGGAGGTGCTGGTGATCACCACCCCCATCGATCGGGCGGCGTTCGAGCGGCTGCTGGGGGACGGTACGGCCTGGGGCATGACGATCTCCTATGCCGTTCAGCCGAGCCCTGACGGCCTGGCCCAGGCGTTCCTGATCGGAGCCGAGTTCCTCGATGGCGCGCCGGCGGCTCTGGTGCTGGGCGACAACCTCTTCCACGGCCATGAACTGATTCCCCAGCTCCAGTCCGGCTGCGAGCGCCGGGAGGGGGCGACGGTGTTCGCCTATCCCGTGCAGGATCCCGAGCGCTACGGGGTCGTCGACTTCGACGGTGACGGCAAGGTGCTGGGGATCGAGGAGAAGCCCGAACACCCTCGTTCGCGCTACGCGGTGACCGGTCTTTACTTCTACGACGAGCTGGTGGTGGAGCGGGCCCACCAGGTGAAGCCCTCCCCGCGTGGCGAACTGGAGATCACCGACCTGAACCGGCTGTATCTGGAGGAGGGTCTGCTGCGGGTGGAGCTGATGGGCCGCGGCATGGCCTGGCTGGACACCGGCACCCCCGACTCGCTGCACGAGGCCGCCAGCTACATCCGCACCCTGGAGCACCGCCAGGGGCTGAAGGTGGGCTGCCCCGAGGAGGTGGCCTGGCGTATGGGCTGGATCGGGGATGGCGAGCTGGAGCAATTGGCGGCCCCGCTCCACAAGAGCGGCTACGGCGCCTACCTTCTGCAATTGCTGCAGGAGCGCTGAACCCATGCAGATCGACCACTTCCCGATCGACGGTCCGCTCCTGCTGACCCCCCGTGTGTTCGGCGACGAGCGGGGCTTCTTCCTGGAGAGCTGGAACCGCCGCAGCTTCGCCGAGGCCCTCGGCCACAGCCTCGATTCGGCTCCGGTGTTCGATCAGGACAACCAGTCCCGCTCCGCCCGCGGGGTGCTCCGGGGCCTGCATTACCAGCTTGAGCCCCATGCCCAGGCGAAACTGGTACGTTGCGTGGCCGGCGAGATCTTCGATGTGGCGGTTGACCTGCGCCGCAGCTCCCCCACCTGTGGCCAGTGGGTCGGCGTGCGCCTGAGCGGCGGCGACCATCGCCAGCTGTGGGTGCCGGCGGGATTTGCCCACGGCTTCCTGGTGCTGAGCGAGCTCGCGGACGTGCTCTACAAGACCAGCGGCTTCTGGCATCGCGCCAGCGAGCGCTCCCTGCGCTGGGACGATCCGGCCCTTGCGATCGACTGGCCCCTGGAGGCGCTGGGGGGGCTCCCGCCGCAGCTCTCGCCCAAGGACGCGGAGGCCCCCAACCTGGCCGATGTGGCCGCCGAGGGGGATCTGTTCCCATGAGCCGGGTGCTGCGGGTTCTGGTCACCGGCCGTGAGGGCCAGCTGGGTCGCGCTCTGCTCGAGGCGGTGCCGGATGAGGTGGAGGCGATCGGCAGCGGCCGCGCTGAGCTCGATCTGGCCGATCCTGAGGCCTGCCGCCAGGCCGTGGCCCGGCAGCGCCCGGACTGGGTGCTGAATGCCGGCGCCTACACGGCCGTGGACCGATCGGAAAGCGAACCGGAGCTGGCGAGGGCCGTGAATGCGGGGGCGCCCGCCGCCTTCGCCGAGGCCCTGGCCGAAAGCGGCGGCCGCCTGCTGCAGGTGAGCACCGACTTCGTGTTCGACGGAAGCCGGGGCCAGCCCTACGCCCCGGACCATCCCCTTGCGCCCCTCGGGGCCTACGGGGCCACCAAGGCCGAGGGGGAGCGCCTGGCGATCGACCGCCTGGGCGCCGATCGCACCTGCGTGCTGCGCACGAGCTGGGTGTACGGGCCCGTGGGCGCCAACTTCTGCCTCACGATGCTGCGCCTGCATCGTCAACGGGCCGAAGCGGGCCAACCCCTCGGCGTGGTAGCCGACCAGCTGGGCTGCCCCACGGCCACCGCCGGCCTGGCCGCAGCCTGCTGGGCCGCCATCACCCGCGGGGTGACGGGCCGCCATCACTGGAGCGATGCCGGTGCCGCCAGTTGGTACGACTTCGCGGTGGCGATCGGCGAGCTGGGTGCCGCCGCCGGCCTTCTCCATCGGCCCGCCGACGTGGTGCCGATCGCCACCAGCGACTACCCCACCCCGGCCCGCCGGCCCGCCTACTCCCTGCTCGACTGCCGGGCCACCCGCGCCGCCCTGGATCTGCCGCCGCGGCACTGGCGCGCGGCCCTGGCGGACGTGCTGGCCCGGGTGCCGGTCCCGACCGCCTGATCCACCTGAACCCGCGCCCGTCCTCCCCATGAGCACCCCTGCCGCTGAACCCAACGTCCCGGAGCTGCTCGAAGGACGCACACGGATCCTGGTGACCGGAGGCGCCGGCTTCATCGGTGGAGCCCTGGTGCGGCGACTGCTGCGGGAGAGCACGGCCACCGTGTTCGACCTCGACAAGATGGGCTACGCCAGCGATCTGGCCGGGGTGGAGGCGGAACTCGCCGCCCTGGGCCCTGCCGCCGAGGGCCCTCACGGACCGCGCCACCAGCTGTTGCGGGTGGATCTGACCGATGGGGCGGCCACGGCGGAGGCGGTGCGGGCCGCTGATCCCGATCTCGTGCTGCATCTGGCGGCCGAGAGCCATGTGGATCGCTCGATCGACGGGCCCGGCGCCTTCCTGGAGAGCAACGTGCTGGGCACCTTCCACCTGCTGCAGGCCGTGCGCAGCCATTGGGAGGGGCTGCCGCCGGAGCGCCGTGAGCGCTTCCGCCTGCATCACATCAGCACCGACGAGGTGTTCGGCTCTCTCGAAGCCGAGGGCCGCTTCTCGGAAACGACCCCCTACGACCCCCGCTCCCCCTATTCCGCCAGCAAAGCCGCCAGCGATCACCTGGTGAGCGCCTGGCACCACACCTACGGCCTGCCGGTGGTGCTCACCAACTGCAGCAACAACTACGGGCCCTGGCAGTTCCCGGAGAAGCTGATCCCGGTGGTGATCCTCAAGGCCGCCGCCGGCGAGCCGATCCCCCTCTACGGCGACGGCGCCAACGTGCGCGACTGGCTGTACGTGGACGACCATGCGGACGCCCTGCTGCTGGCCGCCACCCGCGGTGAGCTGGGGCGCTCCTATTGCGTGGGCGGCCATGGGGAGCGCACCAACCGCCAGGTGGTGGAGGCCATCTGCTCCCGCCTGGATGCCCAGCGGCCGACCGCCGCTCCGCACGCGCAGCTGATCACCCGCGTGGCCGACCGCCCCGGCCACGACCGGCGCTACGCCATCGATCCCTCCAGGATCAGCGCCGAGCTGGGCTGGCAGCCCCGCCACAGCTTCGAGGACGGGCTGGCCGCCACCGTCGACTGGTACCTGGCCCACCTCGACTGGTGCGCGCAGGTGCGCGGGCGAGCAGGCTATGGCGGAGGACGACTGGGAACCGGCACGGGAGCCGGCTGAACCTCCCTACTTCGCCGCCATCCAGTCGGGCCCTGTGCCCGTCTCCACCTTGAGGGGAACGTCGAGGATCACCGCCTGCTCCATGGTGCGGCGGGTGAGGGTGAGCACGTCCTCGAGGGCTTCGGGAGCGGCCTCGAGCACCAGCTCGTCGTGCACCTGCAACAGCAGCCGGGCCGGCAGGTTGCGCTCCTGCAACTGCCGGTGCAACTGCACCATCGCCAATTTGATGATGTCGGCGCTGGAGCCCTGGATCGGGGCATTGGCTGCGGCCCGCAGCAGCTGGCCCTCCCGGCCGGCCTTGCGGGCTCCCTCCAGATCGATCGCCAGTGGATCCTTGCCGAGCAGGCGGCCGAGGCCGGCCGGGTCGAAGGCGAAGGGGCGCCGCCGCCCCAGGATCGTCTCCACGTAACCGCGCGTGAGGGCCAGCCGCTCCTGCAACTCCAGGAAAGCGAACACCCGCGGGTAGCGCTGCCGATAGCGGCTGAGGAAGTCCTTGGCCTGGGCCGCACCCACCCCCGTCTCCCGGGCGAAGCGCTGGGCGCCCATGCCGTAGATCACGCCGAAGTTGATCGTCTTGCCCAGCCGCCGCTCGTCGGCGCTCACCTCGTCCTTCTCCAGCAGCAGCCTGGCCGTCACGGCATGGACGTCGTCGCCCGCCCGGTAGGCCTCCACCAGCACCGCTTCGCCGGAGAGGTGGGCCAGGATGCGCAGCTCGATCTGGGAATAGTCGGCGCTGATCAGCGTCCAGCCCTCCTGGGGCAGGAAGGCCTTGCGGATGCGGCGGCTGAACGTGGTGCGGATCGGGATGTTCTGCAGGTTGGGGCTGCTGCTCGAAAGTCGTCCCGTAGCGGTGACGGCCTGGTTGAAGTCGGTGTGCACCCGGCCGGTCTCGGGCTCCACCAGCTGGGGCAGGGCCTCCACATAGGTGCTGCGCAGCTTGGCCAGGGTGCGGTGCTCCAGCACCAGGGCCACAACGGGATGGTCGTCCTCCAGCTTCTCCAGCACGGCGGCGTCGGTGCTCCAGCCGGTCTTGGTGCGCCTCGACTTCTTGCGGTCGAGGCCGAGGGTGTCGAA
>JBJTUJ010000156.1:0-11066 GCA_046080685.1 Cyanobium sp.
TGGCGGATCTGGGCCTGCTCCAACCGCTGGCCCAGCAGCAGCTGCAGCATCACCAGGCAGACGGCGGAGGCTCCAGCGGCCACCGCTCCGTATCCCAGCCTCTGTCTCCATTTCAGGCGCAGGGGGATGCTGCGGCGGCCCCAGGTGACCGTCAGAGCAGCGCGATCAGGTCCCATCTGTTACCGACCTTGCGCTGAAAGCTGGGCAGCCATGCCGATGCCGACCCGATCCATGGCCCTGGCCTGGGCCGCCGCAGCCAGCCTGGCCTGCCAGGTGGCACCAGTCCAAGCCTTCACCGTCTACACCAATCGGGCCGCCTGGGAGGCAGCGCTGAGTGGCGCCACGATCACCACCGACACCTTCAGCAACACCATCTCCTCGGCCCAGAGCATCACCCTGGACAGCGGCATCGTTTCCACCAACTCCGTTCCCGCAATCCTGCCGAATTCGTTCGATAACAACAGCGTGAATATCGTGAACCCTGGGGTTTACGACAATGCCACCCAGGCTGGGACAGGGAATAGCGCCTCCAATACGATCAGCAAGGTCTTCCCCACTTCCGTGATCGGCTTCGGTGCTGATTTCATCAACACCAACACCGACCGACTGACTCTGAACGGAGATTTCGACGGCACTGGCATCGAGACCATTCTCGTCAACAACACGATCGGTGGCTCTGATGGCTTCCTGGGGGTGGTCGGCATGGCCGACTTCAGCTCCATCTTCTTCAGTAACAACACCACAGTCGTCGATGCCTTCTCCATCGACAACGCCTCCTTCGCCAGCCGCTCCATCCCGGCGGTGCCCGGCCCCCTGCCGCTGCTCGGTGCCGCGGCGGCCTTCGGCTGGGGGCGCCGTCTGCGCAAGCGGCTCACGGTTCACGAGCGCCGCGGCTGCCCGTCGGGCACGAACACATAGCCATACCCCTCACCGTCTGGACGTAGCGGGGCCGGGCCGGATCCGGCTCGATCAGACGCCGCAGCCGTGACACCTGCACGTCCATGCTGCGGCTGTCGGTGTCGCTGCCGGGTCCACGGGCCAGTTCGATCAGGCGTTCGCGCGAGAGGGGCCGGTGGGGATGCTCCACGAAGGCCACCAGCAGGGCGAATTCACCGCTGGTGATCGTCACCGGCGCACCGGCGCGCAGCAGGGTGCGGGTCGCCGGATCGAACCGGCAGTCGCCGAACAGCACGGGCTCGGCCTCCGCCCGCGGCGCACCAGCGCCGGGGGCCGCGGCCCGGCGGCGCAGCACCGCCTGGATCCTGGCCGTGAGCCCCGCGGCAGGAAGGGCTTGGCGAGGTAGTCGTCGGCACCCTGCTCGAGGCCGATGATCCGGTCGACGGCATCCCCCCGGGCCGTGAGCATCACCACGGGCAGATCGTCGCCGCGATCCCGAAGGCGGCGCAGCAGGGTGAGGCCGTCATCCCCGGGCAACATCAGATCCAGCACCACCAGATCCGGCCGTTCGCCCCCCAGGGAACCGTCGAGGCGGGCCTGGAGCTGGGCGCCGTCCGCCAGGGTGCTCACCTGGTAGCCCTGGTCCCCCAGGTAGGTGGCGAGCATGCTGCGGAGCTCCGGATCGTCGTCGACCACCAAGAGGCGAGGGGGACGGGCCATGGGCGAGGCCGCCCTCAGGGCGTCAGCGCCGCGCGGTCGGCCACCACCCGCACCCGCTTGGTGGCAGTGACGATGCCCTGGGGATGGACCAGCAGCACGGCCCAGGTCTGGGAACCGGGGCTGAGGGGGGCCTGCACCCGCTTGAACAGGCCGCCTCCGCCGAGGGCACCGAGTTCCATGCTCGGGCTCTCCATCGCCGCCACCTGAGCGGGGGTGACCGCAACCAGTCCACCGGCGGCCAGAGCCCCGTCGAGGGGAGTGTCGAAGATCACGTCGATGTCGTAGCGCTGGCCGGTGAGCACCGTGTCGGGGATCAACACGCTCACCGGCGGTGCCTGCTCGCCGCCGCTGCGCAGCAGCGACTGTTCGCGCAGCACGGTCTGGGCATTGATGTGGCGGCCATCGCTGCGCAGGGTGAGGCGCTGCTCGGCGTCGAGGCGGTAGATGGCAGCACCCTGCCGGCGGGTGCCGCCCGCCCGCAGCATCACGGTGGGCTGGCCGTCACGGGTGGGGGAGCCGGCCGAGACCGTCCAGCGCAGGTCGGGGAACTGGCTGCGCAGCGAGCGGCGACGGGCCTGGACCTCCGCCGGATCGAGGCCGGGGCCGCTCTGGAGCAGTGCGGCGAGCGGGGCTTCATCGGGGCTGTTGAGAGCGACTTCCAGGGCCTGCAGCGGGGCGGATCCCGCTGCGACCACAGGGCTCACCGCCTGGGCGGGGGCCACCAGGGCCAACCCCGTTCCCACCGTCAGCACAGCCAGCAGGGCGGAAGCGAGGGGGCGGGAAGGGCGCATCGTGGCGGCCGGAGGGCCTGGATTCGGCGTTTATAAGTTAGGGGCGACCTTCCCCCGCCACCATGCCGACCCTGCTGATCGCCGCCAGCGGCACGGGTGGCCACCTCTTCCCCGCCCTGGCGGTGGCCGAGGCCCTGCCCCCGGACTGGCGGGTTCTGTGGCTCGGCGTACCCGACCGGCTGGAGCGGGAGCTGGTGCCGGAGCGCTACCCGCTGCACACGGTGCGGGCGGGGGGTCTGCAGGGCCGGGGTCTGCGCAAACTCGCCAACCTGCTCCAGCTGATCCAGGCCACCCTCCCCACCCGGAGGCTGATCCGCCGCGAAGGCGTCACGGCGGTGTTCAGCAGCGGCGGCTACATCGCCGCCCCGGCGATCCTGGCGGCCCGCTGGGGCGGCGTGCCCGTGGTGCTGCACGAGAGCAACGCCATCCCAGGCAAGGTGACACGGCTGCTGGGGCGGTTCTGCACCCGGGTGGCCGTGGGCCTCCCCCAGGCGGCCGAACGGCTGCCGGGCTGCCGTCCCCTGGTCACCGGCACCCCGGTGCGGGGAGCCTTCCTGCAACCGGCTCCCCTGCCGGCGTGGGTGCCGAGGGGAGACGGGCCGCTGGTGCTGGTGATGGGCGGCAGCCAGGGCGCACTGCGACTGAACCGGATGGTGCGACCCCTGATCCCGAAGCTGGCCGCCGCCGGCTGCCGGGTGGTGCACCTCACCGGCAGCAACGATCCCGAGGCCGGCGGCTTCGACCTGCCGGGGGTGGTGGAGCGGCCCTTCAGCGACGAGATGCCGGGCCTGCTGCAGCACGCCGATCTGGCCATCAGCCGGGCGGGCGCGGGCAGCCTGTCGGAACTGGCGGTGAGCGGCACACCCACGATCCTGGTGCCCTTCCCCCAGGCCGCCGACCGCCATCAGGACGCGAATGCGGCAGCGGCCGCCGCCGTGGGCGCGGCCTTGATCGTGTGGCAGCACGATCCTGGGGAGCCCCCGCTGGAGCAGGCGGTGTGGCGGCTGCTCGGTCCCCGCCTGCGGGGTACGGCGAGCGCGGCCGATCCCCTGGCCGAGCTGCGCGAGGGGATGCAACGGCTGGCGGTGCGTGATGCCGACCACCGCCTGGCCGAGCTGATGGCCAACCTGGGTTGAGAAGCGGCAAGCGCCGATGACTGCCCCCCGCAGCCGCGGCCGCCTGCTCGTGGGCAAGGATCCCCGCCTGGCGGTCCTGTGTTCGCTGCTGATCCCCGGGGGCGGGCAGCTCTACAACGGCGACATCCTCAAGGGAGTGGTGATGCTGGTCGCCTTCCTGGTGCTGCTCGTGACCGTGTTCGGCCCCTTGCTGATCAGCGCCTGGTCGCTGGTGGATGCGGCTCAGGTGGCCAGTGGCCGGCGCCCCACCTGGTGATGGAGCGCCCGCAGCAGGCGCCGGTGAGAGGGCCGATCGAGCAGCGCGATCCGCAGCCAGCCGGAGCCCAGCCCCTCGAAGGAGCGGCAGTCGCGCAGCAGGATCCGGTGCCGTTCCTCCAGGCCGCGGCGCAGGGGCTCAAGGTCGAGCGGCCGGCCCTGCCGCTCGCCGCGCACCAGCAGGAAGTTGGTGGCCGAGGGCATCGGCACCAGATCCGGCACGGCGGCAAGCTGGGCTCTCAGCCAGGTCCCCTCCTGGGCCACCCAGCGCTCCACCCTCGAGCTCCAGCGGGCATAGCCGCGGCGATCGCCGAGCAGGGCCTCGCCCGCCAGCGCCGCCAGAGCGTTCACCGGCCAGGGATCCCGCCAGGCCGCCCATCGGGCCAGCCGCTCCGGGGCCCCGAGGGCGTAGCCCAGCCGCAGGCCGGCAACGGCGAACAGCTTGGTGAGGCTGCGGATCACCACCAGGTTCGGATGGCGGCCGAGCAGGGGCACCAGCGACTGGGCCTCGCCGCCGGGCACCAGGGGCAGGAAGGCCTCATCGGCAATCACCAGGGCGAAGCGCTCCAGCAGGAGCTCGAGCGAAGAGCGGCTCCACAGCTGGCCGGTGGGGTTGTGGGGATTGCAGATCCAGAGCACGTCCGCCGCGGGGGAATCGGGGAAGGGGGCAGGGAAGCCGTCGTCCCAGCGCAGGGGCAGGGGCTGGCGATCGCTGCTGCCGCCCCAGCAGGCCAGGGCGCGGCCGTAGTCGGCGAATCCTGGCGCGGGCAGGAGGCTGCGCCCCGTCCCGGCGGCGTCTCGGGCGGCCCAGGTGAACAGTTCGGCCGCCCCGTTGCCCGGCAGCACCCAGTCGACCGGAAGGGCGTGGTGGGCGGCGATGACCCCGCGCAGGGCGGCGTAGCCGCGCTCGGGGTAGTCGCGAAGGGGCGAGGCGGGGCCGCCGTGGAGGGCCCGGCCCAATTGGCGCCGCAGGCCGGCGGGCGGCCCGAAGGGCACCAGCGAGGCGCTGGCGTCGAGCAGGCGGGCAGGAGCGCAGCCCAGCCGCCGGGCCGCGGCGATGCGGTTGCCGCCATGGATCTCGATCGCGTCGGACGGCATCGACGGCCCGGGCGCGGGGCCTAGCGTCCTATCACGAAGGATCCAAGCGATGACGCGGCCTGCCCGTCCCCCCCTGGCGGAGTTGACGGACGCCATTGGTCGCGTTCTGCTGGGCAAGGAGCATGCGGTGCGACTCGCCCTGGCCTGCCTCCTGGCCCGGGGGCATCTGCTGATCGAGGACCTGCCCGGGGTGGGCAAGTCGACCCTGGCCGAAGCCCTGGCCCGCAGCTTCGGGCTGGAGTTCCGGCGGGTGAGCTTCACCAGCGACCTGCTGCCGGCCGATCTCACGGGCGTGAACGTGTTCGAGCCGGCGGAGGCCCGCTTCCACTTCCGCCCGGGGCCGCTGTTCAGCCAGGTGCTGCTGGCCGATGAGATCAACCGCGCCAGTCCGCGCACCCAGAGCGCCCTGCTGGAGGCGATGGCGGCAGGGCGGGTGAGCGTGGACGGCACCAGCCATCCGCTCCCGCATCCCTTCCTGGTGATCGCCACCCAGAACGGCCTCGACCAGGGCGGCACGGCGCCGCTGCCCGAATCCCAGCTCGACCGCTTCCTGATGAGGCTGAGCCTGGGCTTCCCGCCCCGGGAAGCGGAGCGGGCGCTGCTGGCCGGCGAGGGCACCAGCAGCGAGGCTCTCGGGCAGCGGCTCTCCCCGGCCGACCTGCTGGCGCTGTAGGAGCGCTGCAGCCAGCAGCACGTGTCGCTGGCGCTGCTGGATTATGTGCTCGATCTCCTGGCCCGCAGCCGTGAACCCGGCCGCTCGTGCCTGCCCCTCTCGCCCAGGGCCGGGCTGGGGCTGCTGGCGGCCGCCCGGGCCTGGAGCCTGATCGAGGGCCACGACCATGTGATCCCCGACGACGTGCAGGCGGTGGCGGCGGCGGTGTGTGAACACCGGCTCGACGGCGGCCAGCCCGGGGCCACGGAGGGGGAACGGAGCACCGCCCTGCTGGCGGGGGTGGATGGGCTCCGCTGAAGCGAGGGCCACCGCGCGCGGGAGCCGCCCCAGCCTGCTGGATCGGGTGCGGGCGCCGGAGAGCACGCCGCTGCGGCTGGGGCTTCGCAACCTCTACATCCTGCCCACCCGCTTCGGCTGGCTCTGGCTGGCGGCGGCGGCGCTGCTGCAGGTGGTAGGCATCCAGCTGCAGCGCAACGGCCCGCTGCTGGTGAGCTTCCTGATGCTCGGGCTGTTCCTGCTCGCCCTGCACCTCACCCACTTCAACCTGCAGGGGCTGGTGCTGGGCTGCGGGGTTCCGGAGCCGGGCTTCGCCGGGACCACGCTCCACTACCCGATCAGCCTGCAGGTGCCCGGGCGCTGCGAGGGCCTGCGGCTGCGACTGGGCGACGGCCCGCTCGAGCCAGCCCGCAACTTCTCAGCGGGGGAGCACCGGATCACCCTGGCCTGGAGCGCACCAGCGCGGGGACGGCATCGGCCTGGGGTGGTGCGGCTGCAGACCAGCGCGCCGCTCGGGCTGTTCCAGTGCTGGAGCCGCTGGCGCCCGCCGGTGGCGCAGCTGGTGTGGCCAGCCCCTGTGCCGGGTCCGGTCAGGCGGCTGCCGCAGGGGGAACTCCCACCCGAGCGGGACGCCGCGGCCGGGGCCCAGGATCCTCGCCGGGAAGGCAGTGACGACTGGCAGGATCTGCGGCCCCATCGGGCGGAGGATCCGCCCGGCCGTCTGGCCTGGGCGCTGCTGGCCCAGGGCCGGGGCAAGCAGGTGAAGGTGTTCGCCGATCCCGGTGCCCACGCCATGCTGCTGGCCCCCGATCCATCGCTGCCGAGGGAGCGGGCCCTGGAGCATCTGAGCGATCGCATCCGCCGCCTGCATGGCCAGGGCGCCCGCTATGGGCTGGCGCTGCCGGAGCGGCTGATCCCGCCAGCCACGGGAACGGCCCAGCGCGACCGCTGCCTGGCCGCCCTGGCCCTGGCCCGCTGAGCCATGGGACGCAACGCCGCACGGTTGCAATGGCTGGCGATGGGCCTGCAGGCCCTCGGCCTCACCGGCGTGAGTCCCGCCCAGCTGCTGGGGGCCCTGGCCATCGGGCTTGGGGCGCTCACGGCCCTCAAGCTGGTGTAGGCGCGGCGGCTGGGGGAACGGCGGCTGGTGGCGCTGCTGCAGCTGGTGGGGGCGGGGCTTCAGGCGGCGCTGCTGCCCGACCTGGCCCCCAGCCTGCTCCAGGGCGCCACGGTGTTGACCGCCCTGGCGGGGCTGCTGGCGCTGGAGGTGGGCGAGGGGCCCGACTGGCGGTCGCTGCTGCGCCGCAGCGGCTCGGTGCTGATGGCGGCGCTGCCGATGGCCCTGGTGCTGCTGCTGCTGGTGCCGCGCCTGGGCCCCTTCGCCGCCCTGCCGGGGCTGGAGGGCGGCGCGGCGCTGACGGGCCTCAACGACAGCCTCGATCCCAGGGGCATCGCCGCCCTGGCCGACGACCCGGGCCCGGCCGCCAGGGTGAGCTTTCCCGTCGGCGGGCCACCACCGGAGAACCAGCGCTACTGGCGGGTGCTGGTGCACGATCGCTTCGATGGCCGTCAGTGGCTCGCGGCCCCGGGGGCACGGCGCGACAGCGCCGTCCTGAACGCGGCACCGGCAGACGGGGAGCCGGGCAGCCTGCAGGAGCTGTGGCTGTCGGAGCCCAGCGGCCTCACCACCGTGCCCTGGAGCGGCAGCGGCAGGCCGGTAGGCGAGTCGCTGCGGCAGGACGGGCGGGGCGAACTGCGGCTGCGGACACCGAGCGGCCAGCGCCGGGTGTATGCCATCGCCGCCGCTGCCGGAGCGGAGAACGGGCTCTGGCGCCGCCTGCCGCCGCGCCCGCTCGACCTGCAGCTGGCCCCGGGTCGCAATCCCCGCCTGGAGGCCCTGGCCGCCGGCTGGGCCCGGCTGCCGGAACCGCAGCAGCGGCTGGCGGCGGCCGAGGCCTGGTTCCGGAGCCAGGGCTTCCGCTACACCCGCAGCCCGGGCACCCTGCCTGAGCGGGCCCCCCTGGATGCGTTCCTGTTCGAGCAGCGGGCCGGCTTCTGCGGCCACTTCGCCGGCGCCTTCTCGGCCCTGATGCGCCAGGCGGGCGTACCGGCCCGGGTGGTGAGCGGCTACCGGGGCGGCACCTGGGTAACGGCCATCGGCGGGGGCAGCTACCTCGACCTGCGCCGCTCCGACGGCCACGCCTGGAGCGAGGTGTGGCTGCCGGACCGGGGCTGGCAGCGGGTGGATCCCAGTGCCTGGGTGGCGGCCGGCGCAGCTGAGCCTCCGATGCGGGCGGGGGCCGGTGCCCTGGGATGGCTGCAGCGCCAGTGGTGGGGTGTGGACCTGGCCTGGAGCCGCCTGTGGCTGGGCTTCGACCGCCGCAGCCAGGAGGCGTTGCTGGAGCGGCTGCTTGGGCAGCGGCGCGAGCTGGTGGGAGCGCTGGTCTTGTGGCTGGTGGCCGTGGGCCTGGCGGCGGGGCTGGGTCTGCTGGGCTGGCTGGGGCGCCGGGGCGGCAGCGATCCGCTGCGCCGCGAACTGGAGCGCAGCCTGGCGCTGCTGGCCCGCCAGGACCTGGCGCCAGCCCCGGGCGAGACCCTGCCCCGCTTCCTCGGCCGCGTGCAGGGGCAGTGGCCCGCGCTGACGGCGGACCTCGTCGCCCTGGCGGAGGCCTACGACGCCGCCCGCTTCGCTCCGCCCCGCAGCGGCGGAGCCGCGGCCGAGCTCCGGGAGCTGCGCCGCCGCCGCCGCCGGCTGGGCCGGCAGCTCCGCCATCGGAACGCCCGCAGCGGCAACGGGGCGGGGCATGCTGGACCAGCACCGGAGCCAATGGACTGATGGGCGGCCCCTCCCTGCCACACCGGGCAAGGATCCTGGTTTTTCTGCTTCTCCTGAGCGGGGCTGCCGCAACCTCTGGCCTGCAGGCTCCGGCCCGGGCCCAGGAGGCCATGGTGCAGTGGCGGCAACAAATCCAGAACAGCTTCGGCAGCGGTTCGATCCCATCGCCCGCGTCCTACGGCACCCTGGCTCCGGCGGCAGCGCCCGCCGCTGCGGCCACGCCAGAGGCCACCCCAGCTTCCAGGGCAGGGGCCGCTGCTGGGGCAGCGAGCATCCCGGCCCCAGCCACCGCAGCCACCACCTGCCCGCCGCTGCGGGTGTCGGAGATGGCCCGGATCCGGGCGGGTCGCCCGGTGCGCGTCAGAGGCGGCACCTGCCTGATGGAGTTCAACTGAGGCCATGGACCGGGGCGTCCCGCCCCACCAACCCCCACAACGGAGGCGGCGCCGCGGAGCCATTGGGGCTACAACGGATCGACCCGGGTGCAACCGCCATGGTCGGATCAGCCGCTGCCCTCCCTCGCCTGAGCCCACGGGGGCCCCTGCCGCGGATGGTGGCGGTGGCCCTGGCCGTGTCGGCCGCGGCAGTGTCGGTTCAGCTGCCGGCGAGGGCCGCCAATGACGGCGATCTGATGCAACTGCTGGGCCAGCGCCGCTGCGCCGGCTGCCGCCTCCAGGACGCCGATCTGGTGCATGCCGACCTGCGGGACGCCGACCTCAGCGGCGCCCGGCTGCAGCGGGCGAACCTGGGCCAGGCCCGTCTCGATGGGGCCATCCTCAGCGGAGCCGACCTCAGCTTCACCAGCCTCCAGGGCGCCACGCTGCGCGGGGCCGACCTGCGGGGGGCCCGCCTCGAGGGCACCGACCTGCGCCACAGCGATCTCAGCGGCGCCCAGCTCGATCCCGGCGCCCTCTCCCGCAGCCACTGGGAGCAGGCCAGGGGGGTGGATCCGAGCCAGTTGAGCTACCCCGAGCTCCACAACGCCGGCGTGGAAGCGTCCGTGGCCGGCCGCCAGCCCGAGGCCGAGCGCTTGTTCGGCGAGGCCATCCGCCAGCAGCCCGAGGCACCGATCAGCTGGGTGGCCCGCGGCATCGCCCGCAGCGAACAGGGCAAGATCGAGCAGGCGGTGGCCGACCTCGACTATGCCGCCTCCCTCTACGAACAGGGCGGCGACGTCACGACGGCCCAGGAACTGCGCCAGGTGTCGGGCCAGCTGCAGAAAGAGCCCGCCAAGAACCGGGGCGGCAACGGCATGGGCGGCGCGTTGGTCAACGGCGCGATGGGCCTGGCCACCACCCTGGCGCCGTTGGCGGTGAAGTTCCTGGTGCCGATGGCCCTGTAGGGACGGCGTTGCTGGGGGGCGGCCCTCAGTTGGCGCCGCCCATGAAGCGGCGGGCATCCTCAGTGCCGGGGCGATAGCCGTAGCCCAAGGTGCCGCCATCGTTGTCATCGATGATGCGCGGAGTGACCAGGATCACCAGCTCCCGCTTGGCCCGGTTGCCGGCGGAATTGCGGAAGAACTGGCCCACGATCGGCATGTCCCCAAGAATCGGCCACTTGCGCACCTCCTGGCTGTCGAAGTCGGAGATGACCCCCGTGAGGATGAGGGTCTGGCCGTCGCGCACCCGGGCACTGCCGGTATCGAGACGCCGCACCGCCAGGATGTTGATGTCGCCGCAGTTCGGAACGGGCTGACTGCGAACCGTGGCGGAGATCGCCGGCGACATGGAGAAGGTGACGAAGCCGTTGTCGTCGATCTTGGAGACACGCGCACCGAAGGTGAGGCCGGAGATGCCGAACTCAGGCTGGCACGTGGCGGAGGCGCCGTTCTCACCAGCCTGAACGGTGTAATTGGTGATCACCTGCTCGCCCACGGTGACGTACGACTCATTCGCCTTGGTGCGGCCGATCGTGGCCTGATCGCCACCGGGGGAACCCGGGGAGGTGGAGCCGAGGGCCTGGATGTTCAAGGCCACCTGATCCTCACCGGTGCGCAACTCCTCTGGGTTCTCGCTGAGAATCAGGGTGGGGCTTGCCAGAATCTTGGTTGAGCGGGATTCGATCTGGGCCTTCACGAAGTCGTAGAAGTTTTCACGCCCGTAGGAGAGCCCTGGATTGCGCCTGGTGCCAGCAAAGAAGCCACTGACAGTTGCCCTGGGATTCTGAGTGCCGAACTGGGCACCGCCGATAGCGTTGGTACCAGCTTCTGCAGTGACGATGACAAGTCCATCCTTATCAACCTTGACAGCAGTGTCTGGACTCACCACGCGCCCGAAAGCCTCCTCAGTGGGCGGCAGCGCACTGCCGAAGGCACCCAGCAGCTGGCCGCTGTTGTTGACGATGAAGTTATTGCCGTAGCGGAAGGCAAAGCTGTTGTCGATCTG
>JBJTUJ010000157.1:0-2724 GCA_046080685.1 Cyanobium sp.
CAGGTGGGCGAGGGTACGGGTGCGATCCACGCCACTGCGGTGACTGGCGGCGATGCGGGCAGCGAGGGCAGGGTCCACCAGGTCGTCGATCAGGGAGAAATGGTCGTGCAGGAAATCCTGGAGCAGAGGCTCGCGGTACCAGGTGGCGCTCTGGTCATAGCTCACGTAGGTCGCGCGCCGCATCGGGGGGGTCCAGTACAGGGGCGGGGCACGGCGCAGCATCCGGCGGCGGTCGAACCCGTTCTCCTCGGGGAACTCCAGCAGATCGGGGCAGTTGCTCGCAATGGCGAAACGGTGCCAGTTGGATCCCAGTTTCCAGCGTTCCGGCAGATTCCAGATGGCTTCGATCCAGGCACGGCTGTGGAAGGGCGAGCGCCAGGCACTCGAGGCCCGGTACATGGCGATGCCGTTGGCGTAGAAGTTGGGCACCCTCTGCTCGAAGTAGTAGCGGGTAAGACCACGGAGGAAACGGTGGTGACAGAACGCCGCCAGCCTGGCGGATCGCCGGCGGATGCCCTCGGCATCGAGTTCGCGGGCCAGCTCCGGCGCCAGGCCGCCGAGTTCTGCCTCCTGGAAGGTGGGATGCCTGCCCAGCTTGAGGGTCCAGAAGCGGGACAGGGAGAAGGCGGGAACACGATCCGCCAGCAGGCCGAGGGCACCGCGATCGAAGTAGTAGCTCCGGGCGAACTCTCCCAGGGTTCCCACGAAAAAGGTTGTTCCCGCTGGGACTGCCGCCTTCAGGGGATACACATAGGTGTGCCAGTGCCAGGCCGTCTTGGTGCCGTTGGTGAGAGCGGAGACGGTGAGGCCATGACGCAGAAGGTCATCGAGCTCCAGCCGGATCAGGTCGTGAGGGAGGTCGAAGTGAGCGGCGATCCGGCGGGCGACCCGCACGTCCGAGCAGGCATCCGTCCCCATCGTGACCAGATGGGGACGGATGCCGAGGCGGAGCATCGAAGCGAGGATCACTCGGGAATCGAATCCCCCCGAGAGGGACAGGAAGGGGGCGTCTCCGGCCCAGGTCTCCACCGAACGGTTCAGCGCCTGCACCGCCTCGGTTGCCGTGGAAGACCTGCGGGGGAGTTCGTCGAGGCAGACGCGGCTGTCCAGCCTGAGCTTGCCGCTGGGGCGGTGGAAGTGAACAAGGCTGCCCGGAGGAACCTTGTGGATGTCCGGATGGAGGCTGGCGTTGCCGGTTGGGTTCTCAAGCTGCAAAAGATCACCGAGAGCCTGCCAGTTCCACTGCCAGGCCAGCCCGGCCTCGCGAGCAATCGCGGCGATCTGCTGACCGTGATGAAAACGTTCGCCTTGAAGGTGGTAGAAGTAATGCATCGCCCCCACCGGCGATGTAATGATCCAGCATTCACTGGAACTGGCGACCACGATGGTGTATTCACCATCGAGATCCCGGAGTGAGTCAACACCTTCCTGCTGGAAGCGACGAAGGATCACGTACTCCGTGAGGTTGCAGTATCCGATCAGACGGACGGCAAAGCCAGGGGAGGTTTCGAGCATGCTTGGGTGAGCGCCTGCCGGAGGAAGCGATGGCAAGGTTACTGCCCCGGGCTGCCCTAGGCTGCCTTCGGGCCTGCACCTAGAGGATGGGACGGAACTGCTGGGTGATGTCCTACGACTATGTGGATCTGGATGTGTTTCTCAACATCCTGGTGTTCTACCGCTCGGCCGGATATCGGGTGCATCTCAATCGCACCCCGGCATCGGCTGACCTGCTGGTGTTGTTGCGAGGCGATCCAGGCGAGTCCCTCACCAGCCATTGTGGCGAAGTGCACATCTATGACTACGTCAAGGAGCACAGCATCAACTGGGCGGAGCGCCTGCCTTCTGCGTCCCGTATCAGGTTGGTCTCCCTCACGCCTCCGGCCCACCGGGAGGGGTTGGAGTGGGTGCGGGGCTATCTGCCGGTGGTGCCCGGGATCTGGCGGCAGCCCCTTCCCCGCAAGCGGCAAGCCCGCCCACTGCACATCGCCAACTGGAAACCCCTGAGGGACGATCCCTACCAGGGCCAGATCCTCGACCTGGTTCGCACCGGCTTCCTGGAGGTGTATGGCTGCAAGTGGGACCGCCTGGGGGTGGAGACCCATGGCCTGAGTTACCTGGAAGCGAACCGCCGGCTGGCTGGAGCCCGCTGCTGCTACGGCCTGATGTATGCCTATCAGCGCGGCACCACGATCTCGGGAAGGATGTGGCAGGCCCCGCTCAACGGCTGCGTCGTGTTCAGCGAAGCGGGCACTGAGGTTGGGGGGGTGCCAGGGGTGATCACGGTGGAGCGGTTCGAGCCCGCCAACCTGGACCGCTTGCCTGAGGTGGCTTCCGGGGAAGCTCTGGCCCGTGAAGCGGCAACGTACTGGAGTCAGGCCACCCGCTCCCTGGCGGAAGGGCTCGGTGTGGCCCTGATGGCACAGCCCATCACCCTTGCCGTGATGGGCTGCCAGTGGCGCCTGCAGCGCCAGCATGTGGTCACGGTTACCGCGCGGCTGATGGCGAGACTTCGACGGTTCCTCGGGCCACGCCGAAGGATACAGGCATGGCGACAGCGGGGCTGAGCGCTGCACCCCTGTCTCACTGCCTGCCATGCTGCCAGCCTCCAGCATGGTGAAGTGCGGTGCGGGGCTGACTGGGTTGCGGACGCTGTCCTGGGTTGGAGTTCTGCTTACGGTGCTGGCTGTGGGTGTGGTCACCGCAGCCGACACCATGAAGGCTCCG
>JBJTUJ010000158.1:0-8471 GCA_046080685.1 Cyanobium sp.
CACCGGCTCGGTGCCGCCCCGCAGGCCCCCCTCCTGGCTGCCGGCGATGGGCGGTTGGAGCGACAGGCCCGATCGCACCAGCAGGGCGCCGATGCCGCGGGGCCCCTCGAGCTTGTGGGCGGTGCAGCTCAGCAGATCCACCGGAAGCCGGGCAAAGGCCACGGGACGGTGGCCCACCACCTGCACCGCATCCACATGCAGCAGAACCCCGGAGGCCCGACAGAGCTCACCGATCGCCTCGATCGGCTGCAGAGTGCCCACCTCGCTCTGCCCCCAGATCAGGGACACCAGGCGAGTGGGAGGGGTCAGCAGGGGGATGAGGGCCTCCAGGTCGACCACACCGCGACGGTCGACGGGCACCACCGCCACCGTCCAGCCGCTGCGCCGCAGCCGCTCGGCGGCGGCCACGGTGGCAGGATGCTCTACGGCCGAGATCAGCAGCCGGCCGGGCTCGAGGCAGGCGCAGGCGCCGAGCAGGGCCAGGTGGATGGCTTCGCTGGCCCCGGAGACGAACACCAGCCGTCCGCCGCCCAGGTCGAGCAGATCGGCCAGCCGCTGGCGGCTGCGTTCCAGGGCTTCCGCCGCCGCCAGTCCGGGGCCGTGGAGGCTGGAGGGGTTGGCCCAGGCGGTGGCCCAGGCCGCCTCCATCGCCGCCCGCACGGCGGCGGAGGGAGGCGTGGTGGCGCAGGTGTCGAGGTAGCGGGCGCGCCCCGCCGCTTCAGCCGGGGAAGCCGGCATCGCGCTCGAACCGGGCCCGGGTGCGGGATTCGAAGGAGTCGCTGGCGATCGTGACCAGTTCATCGAGGGAGCGCTCCTCCAACAGGGCGGCGACGGCGGCGCGGGCGGCAGCACTGGGGCAGGCTTCTGGCCGCACGCAGCCGTTGACGCAGGCGGTGGCGCAGTCGATTGCCTCGGCGGCCGCCGGGCGGGGCGGCTCGGCAGCAGCGGCCGGGGCGGAAGCGGTTGGGGCGGGAGCGAGGGGCTCCTGGACCGGGGCCAGCACTCCCTCGAACACCACCTCGGCCGGACCGCTCATGAACACAGGCCCGTTGGCCCCGTCCCACTCGATTTCCAGCGGGCCGCCGGGAAGATCGATCCGGGCCCGTCCGGCGCTGAGACCGAGGCGGTGGCAGGCCACCAGCGTGGCGCAGGCCCCGGTACCGCAGGCCAGGGTGGGGCCCGCCCCCCGCTCCCAGACGCGCATCACCAGGTGGTCGGGCGCCAGCACCTGCACGAAATGGACGTTGGTGCGGGCCGGGAAGGCGTCGTGGTGCTCCAGCAGGGGGCCGAGATGCTCCAGCTCAACGGCGGCCACATCGGCGACGGGCACCACCACATGGGGATTGCCCATGCCGGCGGCGGCGGCCGTCAGCCACTGCCCTTCCACCTCCAGTTCACCCTGGGGAAGGCCCGCGGGCCCGATCGGCAGGGTGGTGGGAACGGCCGCGGGCTCGAGGAAGGGGGGGCCCATGTTGACCCGGATCAGTCCCTCAGGGCGCAGTTCAGGCACGATCCGGCCGGCCAGGGTCTCCACCTGCCAGGTGCGTCCGGGCGCCGCCCCCTCCTGATCGGCCAGGAAGCGGGCCAGGCAGCGGATGCCGTTGCCGCACATCTCGGGTTCGGTGCCATCGGCGTTGAAGATCCGCATCCGCAGCTCGCCGCCCTCCCGGGGCGGCAAGGCCAGGATCACGCCATCGCCGCCGACGCCGAAACGGCGATCACACAGCCGGCGCACGTTGGCAGCGTCCAGCTCCAGGGGGGCGGAGCCGTCCGCCTCGTCCGGGGCGAGATCCCTGCCATCGATGACAAGGAAGTCATTTCCCAGGCCCTGAATCTTGCTGAATCGGAGCACCGTTCCAAGATGGAAGGACGGCTTGATCCTATGCAGAGCTTCTTCGACCGGCGGGGTCCCCGCCTGGATACCAGCCTCCCCAGTGTCCGCCACGTCCAGGAGCTGATCCGCAACCGCACGATGGTGCGCCTGGTGATGGTGGGCGGTCAGGAACTGGAGGGAACGGTGCGCTGGCAGGACAACGACTTCCTGGCCCTGCGGCAGGACGCCAGCCTCCCCCTGGTGCTGGTCAACCGCAATGCGATCACCATGCTGCGAGCCCTGCCCTGAACCCGGCCTGCAGAGCGTATGGCACAGTCTGGCGGGAGATCCGGTCAGCGCAAGCCCGTGAGCGAACCCGCCCGCTACCGCCCCCAGGCGATCGAGGAGCCTTGGCAGCGGCTCTGGCAGGAGGAAGGGGGCCACAACACCCCGGAGACCACCCCGGAGAGCGGTGGCGGTGAGCCCTATTACGCGCTGTCGATGTTCCCCTATCCGTCGGGGAACCTGCACATGGGCCATGTGCGCAACTACGTGATCACTGATGTCATCGCCCGGGTGCAGCGGATGCGCGGTCGCCGGGTGCTTCATCCGATGGGCTGGGATGCCTTCGGCCTGCCGGCGGAGAACGCGGCGATCGAGCGCGGCGTGGATCCGGGCGTCTGGACCGATCGCAACATCGCGGCGATGCGTGCCCAGCTGCAGCGGCTGGGTCTGTCGATCGACTGGGACCGGGAGGTGGCCACCTGCCATGCGGACTACTACCGCTGGACCAAGTGGCTGTTCCTGCAGTTCCTGGAGGCCGGCCTGGCCTACCGACGCGAGGCCACCGTGAACTGGGATCCGGTGGATCAGACGGTGCTGGCCAACGAGCAGGTGGACGGAGAAGGTCGCTCCTGGCGCAGCGGCGCCCTGGTGGAGAAACGCCAGCTGCGCCAGTGGTTCCTGAAGATCACCGCCTACGCCGACCAGCTGCTCGATGACCTCGATCAGCTTCAGGGCTGGCCGGAGCGGGTGCGCACGATGCAAGCCAACTGGATCGGCCGCAGCAAGGGCGCCGAGCTCCGCTTCCCGGTGCTCGACGCCGCCGGTGAGCCCACGGGCGAAACGATCCCGGTGTTCACCACCCGGGCCGACACGATCTACGGCGCCAGCTACGTGGTGCTGGCCCCTGAGCATCCCCGGGTGGCCGCCATCACCACCACCGAGCAGCAGCTGGCGGTGGAGGCGTTCTGCGATCTTGTCAGCCGCCAGAGCGAGCAGGAGCGCACCGCAGAAGACCGGCCCAAGCGCGGGGTGCCGATCGGCGCCTGCGTGCGCAACCCCGCCAGCGGCGAGGTGCTGCCGCTGTGGATCGCCGATTACGTGCTGGCCGAGTACGGCACCGGCGCCGTGATGGGCGTTCCCGCCCACGACCAGCGCGACTTCCTGTTCGCCCGCCAGTACGAGCTGCCGGTGCGACAGGTGATCATCCCCGAGGGCTCCGATGAGCACGCCTTCGAGGGGGGCGCCTGGACCGAGCCCGGGGTGCTGATCCACTCCGGTCCTTTCGATGGCCTCACCAGCGCCGAGGCCCGCACCGCCATCGCCAACCGGTCCGCCGAAGAGGGCTGGGGTGAGGAGCGCATCCAGTACCGCCTGCGCGACTGGCTGATCTCCCGCCAGCGCTACTGGGGCTGCCCGATCCCGGTGATCCACTGCGAGGCCTGCGGCGTGGTGCCGGTGCCGGCCGAGCAGCTGCCGGTGGAGCTGCCCCGCGACGTGGCCTTCAGCGGCAAGGGGACCTCACCGCTGGCCCAGCTGGAGAGCTGGGTGAACGTGCCCTGTCCCTGCTGCGGCAAGCCGGCGCGGCGGGAGACCGACACCATGGACACGTTCATGTGCTCCAGCTGGTATTACCTGCGCTACAGCGATCCGGCCAACACCTCCCTGCCGTTCGGCCGGGCGGCGGTGGATTCCTGGCTGCCGGTGAACCAGTACGTGGGCGGCATCGAGCACGCGATCCTGCATCTGCTCTATGCGCGCTTCTTCACCAAGGTGCTGCGCGACCGCAACCTGCTGGGCTTCGACGAACCCTTCCAGCGCTTGCTCACCCAGGGCATGGTGCAGGGCATCACCTACAAGAATCCCCACAGCGGCCGTTATATCGCCCCCGGTGAGGTGAGCGATCCCAGCGACCCCCGCGATCCGGTCACGGGCGAGGGGCTTGAGGTCTTCTACGAGAAGATGTCGAAGTCGAAGCACAACGGCGTCGATCCGGCCGTGGTGATCGACCGCTACGGCGCCGACACGGCCCGGATGTTCATCCTGTTCAAGGCCCCGCCCGAGAAGGATCTGGAGTGGGATGACGCCGACGTGGAGGGGCAGTTCCGCTTCCTGCAGCGCCTCTGGCGCCTTGTTGAGGGGGCCCTGGCCAGGGAACTCTCCCTGGCTGAGGCCCCTGCAGGTGAGCTGGCCGAGGCCCGGTCGGCGATCGACCCGGCGGGCCTGAGCGAGGGGGAACGGGAGCTGCGGCGGGCCGTGCACGGCGCCATCACCGCGATCGACGACGACCTCAGCGACGGCCACTACCAGTTCAACACCGCCGTGTCGGAGCTGATGAAGCTCAGCAACGCCATGGCCGCCCATCTGGAGGCCGCCGCGCCGGCGGTGGCCCTGGAAGCGCTGCACACTCTGCTGCTGCTGCTGGCCCCCTTCGCGCCCCATCTGGCGGAGGAGCTGTGGCACCGGCTCGGGGGCCAGGGCAGCGTGCACGGCCAGCAGTGGCCGGTGGCCGACGCCACGGCGCTGGTGCTGGACACCGTGCCCCTGGTGATCCAGGTGAAGGGCAAGGTGCGCGGCCAGCTCGACGTGCCCGCCGATGCCGATAAGGCCACCCTGGAGAAGCTGGCGCTCGAGAGCGAGGTGGCAGCCCGCTGGCTCGAGGGCCGCACCCCCAGCCGGGTGATCGTGGTGCCGGGCAAGCTTGTGAACCTGGTGCCCTAAGCCAGCAGGGCGGCCGCGTGGTGGTCGAGGTGGTCGTCGATGAAGCTGGCGATGAAGAAGTAGCTGTGGTCGTAGCCGCTCTGCAGCCGCAGGGTGAGCGGATGGCCCGCAGCCTCGGCCGCCGCCCCCAGGGACTGGGGCTGGAGCTGGCTCTCCAGGAACGGATCGGCGCTGCCCTGGTCCACCAGCAGGGGCAGGCGCTCGGTGGCCTGGGCGATCAGCCGGCAGGCGTCCCACTCCTGCCAGCGGGCCCGGTCGGGGCCGAGGTAGCGGCTGAAGGCCTTCTCGCCCCATGGGCAGGCGCTGGGCCGGCAGATCGGCGCGAACGCCGACACCGAGCGGTAGCTGCCGGGATGGCGCAGGGCTGAGACCAGGGCCCCGTGGCCGCCCATCGAATGGCCGCTGATGCCGCGCCGGTCGGTAAGGGGCAGCTCGGCCTCCACCAGCGCCGGCAGCTCCTCGCTCACGTAGGTGCCCATGCGGTAGTGGCGCGACCAGGGGGCCTCGGTGGCATCCAGGTAGAAGCCGGCGCCTTGGCCGAAGTCCCAGGCGCCGTCGGGGTCGGTGGGCACCTCCGGGCCGCGGGGGCTGGTGTCGGGGGCCACCACCGCCAGCCCCAGGGCCGCCGCCCGCCGCTGGATGCCCGACTTCTGCATCACGTTCTCGTCGGTGCAGGTGAGCCCGGAGAGCCACCAGAGCGCCGGCACCGGCTCGCCCGCGAGGGCCTGCGGCGGCAGGAACACGGCGAACACCATCGGACAGCCGAGGGCCGTGGAGGTGTGGCGGTAACGGCGATGGACACCGCCGAAGCAGCGGTTTTCGGCCAGAAGTTCGAGCATCGAGGGCGGCGTTGCGGCGCGGGGACGGAATCAGCGATCGAAATTCACCACCGAGCGGATGCTCTCACCGGCGTGCATCAGATCGAAGGCGCGGTTGATCTCCGCCAGGCCCATGGTGTGGGTGATGAAGGTGTCGAGGGGAATCTCACCCCTCTCGAAGCGCTCCACGTAGCCGGGCAGTTCGCTGCGGCCGCGCACGCCGCCGAAGGCCGACCCGCGCCACACCCTCCCGGTGACGAGTTGGAAGGGTCGCGTGCTGATCTCCTGGCCGGCGCCTGCCACGCCGATGATCGTCGATTCCCCCCAGCCCTTGTGGCAGCTCTCCAGGGCGGCGCGCATCACCTCCACGTTGCCGATGCACTCGAACGAGTAATCCACCCCGCCATCGGTGAGGTCGATGATCACCTCTTGGATCGGGGCATCGTGCTCCCGCGGGTTGATGCAGTCGGTGGCGCCGAACTGGCGGGCGATCGCGAACTTAGCCGGGTTCACGTCGATGCCGATGATCCGCTCGGCCCCGGCCATCACCGCGCCGATGATCACCGCCAGGCCGATGCCGCCCAGGCCGAACACGGCCACAGTGGTACCGGGCTGCACCTTGGCGGTATTGAGCACCGCGCCGATGCCGGTGGTGACACCGCAGCCCAGCAGGCACACCTTCTCAAGAGGCGCCTGGTGGCTAATCTTCGCCACCGCGATCTCCGGCACCACGGTGTACTCCGTGAACTTGGAGGTGCCCATGTAGTGGTGGATCATCCGGCCGCCACTGGAGAAGCGGCTGGTGCCATCCGGCATCAGGCCACGCCCCTGGGTGCCGCGGATCGCCTGGCAGAGGTTGGTCTTGCCGGAGAGGCAGAAGCTGCAGGCCCGGCATTCCGGGGTGTAGAGCGGGATCACGTGATCGCCCACCGCCACCGAAGTGACGCCCGGCCCCAGCTCTTCCACGATCGCGCCGCCCTCGTGGCCCAGGATCGCGGGGAACAGGCCCTCCGGATCGGCGCCCGAGAGGGTGAAGGCATCGGTGTGGCACACGCCGGTGGCCACAACCCGAAGCAGCACCTCCCCTTCCTTGGGGGGAGCCACATCCACCTCGGTGATCTCGAGCGGCTCTCCAGCGGCCCAGGCCACCGCGGCGCGGGATCGGATCATGTCCGCAAAGATCAGGAACCTAGGACGGGCCTTGCGGCATCAGGAGCGGCGGAAACGCAGGGTCGCGGGCTGGCCCCAGTCGCCCTCGGCGCTGTAGCCGCGGGCATTGGCGCAGAGGTAGCGCAGATTCCAGAACACCGGCTCCGGGCTCGGCAGCTCCAGGGCGGCGGCGATCGCTTCGAGATCCCGGGGGGTGCCGTCGGCGAGCAGGGAGCCGATCCGCCCCTGGATCTCCAGGATCCCGGCGGCGGCCTTCTTGCCGGCCTCCACGCCGGGCTGGTCGTAGGCGTTGATGTTCACCAGCTCGGCGTACAGACCCACCGCCCGTTCGAACAGGGCGATCAGCACCCCAAGGGCCGCCGCATCGAAGCGACGCAGGCAGATCGAAAGGCTCTGACGGCCCCCCTCGCTGAGGGCGGAGCGGGTGCCCTGCAGGAAACCCTCGAGGAAATCGCCCGGGTGCTCGCCATCGATCGGCTGCACCTCGGCGGGATCGTCGAGAGCCTCGATGAAGACCACGAAGAAGTTGTCGATGCCGTCGCGCAGCTGCTGCACGTAGGCGTGCTGGTCGGTGGACCCCTTGTTGCCGTACACCGCCAGTCCCTGGTGCACCACGGCGCCGGCGCGGTCGAGCCGCTTGCCCAGCGACTCCATCACCAGCTGCTGCAGGTAGCGGCTGAACACCTCCAGCCGGTCGCGGTAGGGGAGAACCACCATGTCGCGCCGCCCGCGGCCTTCACCGGCCGCATGCCAGGCGGCGGCCAGCAGGGCGGCGGGATTGCGGCGCAGGTCGGCCACCCTGGTGAGGGCATCCATGCGGGCTGCGCCGGCGAGCAAACCGCGCAGATCAGCCCCGGTGAGGGCCGCGGGCAGCAGGCCCACGGCACTGGTGATGCTGGTGCGGCCGCCCACCCAGTCGAACATGTCGAAGCGGGCCAGCCAGCCCTGGCCCTCCGCCAGCCCGTCAAGCTGGCTGCCGCCCATCGTGATCGCCACAGCCTGGGCGGCCCAGGTGCCGCCGGCAGCCTCCAGGCGGGCCCGCGCCTGCTCCATGCCCAGCCGCGGCTCCGGCGTTCCCCCCGACTTGCTGACCACCACCACCAGGGTGGTGCGCAGCCGCTCGCCCAGGAGGCAGAGGGTGCGGTGGATCCCCTGGGGATCGACGTTGTCGAGGAAGTGGAAGGGAAGCCCGGCCTCCTCCCGGCCGAGAGCGCGCAGGATCAGCAGGGGACCGAGGCCCGAACCGCCGATGCCGATCCAGAGCACATCGGTGAAGGCCTCACCAGCCGGGGCGGTGAGCCGGCCCTCGCGCACGGCGGCGCCGAAGGTCTCCAGCCGGTCCACCTCGGCGGCGATGTGCTGACCGGCGGCTGGATCCGGGGCCAGCTCAGGGTCACGAAGCCAGTAATGGCCCACCTGACGCTGCTCGTCGGGATTGGCGATCGCCCCCGCCTCCAGGGCCGCCATCGCGGCGAAGGCCCGCTCGAACAGGGGGGTGAGCGCGTCGATGTGGTGTTCCTCCAGGCCCATCCGGCTGACGTCGAGCCAGACCCCCAGGGGTTCGTCGTACCAGAGAAGTTCGCGGAAGCGCTGCCACAGGCTGGCGGGATCGTGGCCGTTCAGGGGAGGGAGCGAGAACATGCGTGCGGAGGACGGCCGCCGGGAGG
>JBJTUJ010000159.1:0-5897 GCA_046080685.1 Cyanobium sp.
CAGCTTCAGCGCCGACTCCAGCAGGACAGCATCCAGCTGGGTGGGCGCGTCGTCTACCTCAATCCCTTCCTCTACTGGCGTCGTTTCGACGCCAACACCGATCGCTGGCTGCGGGAGCCCGGCCAGCTGAGCGAGGAGCAGATCCAGGCCAACCGCCTGCGCTTCTATCCCGAGCTCGACTGGACCATCCTCGATCCCGAGGAGCTGGCGGTGAAGGACGGGGCCGTGGAGATGTTCCTCAAGAGCCTGGAGCTGATCAGCACCTTCAACCCCGAGCTCACCGCCGGCCATCTGCTCGAGGTGGAGCGCAAGATGGCCGTCACCAAGAAGCGGGCCTTCGAGCGCTGGGTCGAGCGGGCCCTGCAGCGCCGCGAACGGGAAGGCCTGCGCGAGCGCCGCCGCTTCGATCGGGAGCGGCTGCTGCGGGGCTGGCTGGAGTGGCTGAGTCTCGACGTCACCCGTCAGGCTCTCCTGCCCCTCAGCCTGCTGCTGGTGCTGGCCGTCGCCGGTGGCTGGTGGTTGGGCAGCCAGCGCTTCTGCCGCCAGCTGATCGTCGATCCCGGGGTTCAGCGGCCCCAGCCCTGAGGGCCGGCCGCGCCCACCCCCCCGCTCCCCCGTCCACCCGCCGCGCCAGACTGGGGGCCTCCGGCGCCTTCCCCTTCGCCATGGCCACCGATCCCCTCGACGCCCTGCGCCTGGCACTGATGCAGGATGTTTTGCCCGTGGGGCTGGCCGTGGCGGACCGGGTCCGCAAGGGCGGCCCCCGCGAAGTGCTTGCCGCCTTCGACGGCAGCAACCCCGATCCGCTCGGGAATCTGCGCCAGGAGGGCGAACCGGCGGCGAGCAAGGTGCGGGAAGGGCTGGATCGCCTCCAGCCCGGTCTGGGCAATCCGGTGATGAAGGTGGAGGTGAGGGACGTGGAGCCCGAGCCTGCCCCCGCGGTAACCCTCGGCGACCAGGAGGGCCCCGCCGAGCTGCAGGATGCCCTGGCCCGCATCGCCGCCCGGCTCGATGCGCTCGAGCGTCATCTGATCGCCGGCGGCCCCGGAGAAACGGCCGGGCGCTGATGGCCACCATCCCGGGCACCTCGCGCCATACAGGCGTCGGCTCCCAGGCGGCGGTGCTGATGGCCCTGGTGATCGCCGTTTCCGGGGCGATGACGGCCCGCCTGGCCTGGTTGCAGCTGCTGCATGGCCGCGAGCACCGGGCGATGGCCGACGAAAACCGCATCCGCCTGATCCCCCGCGATCCGATCCGCGGCCGTCTGCTCGATCGTCACGGCCGGGTGCTGGCCACCAATCAGCTCACCTACAACCTCTACGTGCAGCCGCGCCTGGTGAGCGACCGGAAGTGGCCCGCCCTGCGGGAGCGACTGGCGGCGCTGCTCGCCCTGCAGGCCGGGCAGCTGGATGCCAAGCGGCTTCGGGGCGCCAATGACGAGGGCTTCCGCATCCTGCTGGCCTCCAGCCTCTCGCCCGAGCAGGTGCTGCGCTTCCGTGAGCAGGCCTCCACCCTCTCCGGCGCCGAGGTGGGCGCCGATGTGCTGCGCACCTACCCCCACGGCCGGCTGGGCGCCCACGTGATGGGGTACACCAGCAGCATCACCGAGGAGGAGTACGCGCGGCTGCGCGACCGCGGCTACCGGATCAGCGACCGCATCGGCCGCAGCGGGATCGAGCAGGCCTACGAATCCCACCTGCGCGGCGAATGGGGGGGGCAGCAGCTGGAGGTGAACGCCGCCGGCCAGGTGCAGCGCGTTCTCGGCGACAAGCCGGCCCGGGCCGGCCGCGACCTGCGGCTCACCCTCGATCTCGATCTCCAGGCGGCCGCGGAACGGGCTCTCGACACGGTGGCGAAGGGGGCGATCATCGCCCTCGATCCCCAGACCGGTGCCATCCGGGCCCTGGCCAGCCGCCCGTCGTTCGATCCCAGCATCTTCTCCACCGGGCCCACCATCGCCCAGTGGAACGATCTCAACCGCCCCGAGGCGCCGATGCTCAACCGGGCGTTCCAGGGCTTTCCGCCGGCCAGCACCTTCAAGATCGTCACCACGATCGCCGGGATCGAGTCGGGCAGGTTTGGCCCCGGTTCCACCGTGCCCACCGTGGGCAGCTTCTGCTACTACGGCCAGTGCTACGCCGATCACGGCTCCTTCGGCAGCATCGGCTTCCCCTTCGCCCTGGCCGTGAGCAGCAACAGCTTCTTTTACCAGGTGGGGCTGAAGGTGGGCCCCGACGAGCTGTTCAAGGCCGCCCGGCGCATGGGCTTCGGGCGGCTCACAGGCGTGGAGCTCAAGGACGAGGAAACGCCCGGACTGCTCGGGGATCCGGCCTGGAAGAAGAAGGTGCTCGGTGAACCCTGGACGCCGGTGGACACCATCACCTCTGCCATCGGCCAGGGGGCTGTGACGGTGACGCCGATCCAGATGGCGCGGCTCTACGCCGCCGTGTCGAATGGCGGCTGGCTGGTGACACCCCATCTGGTGGAGCGCCCCACGCAGCGCACCCGGATCGGCCTCAAGCCCGAAACCCTGGAGGTGGTGCGCAAGGGGCTGCGCATGGTGGTCACCGAGGGCACCGCCCGTCTGCTCAACGACCCAACCCTGCCGCCGGTGGCCGGCAAGACAGGCACGGCCGAGGATCCGCCCCGGCCTGATCACGCCTGGTTCGGTGGCTATGCCCCCGCCGATCGACCCAATCTGGTGATCATCGCCTTCGGCGAAAACTCCGGCGGCTATGGCGGCACCGTGGCGGCGCCGATGGTGAAGGCCCTGATGACCACCTGGTTCCGGCCCGGAAGCGCCGCTGTGTCCGGCACCGCCTCCCGCTGAGGTGTCCTCCTGAGTCGTCCTCCCGGCGGAGGGGGCCTCAGGCCACCAGTTCGAGCCGGCGCTGGCCGAGCACCTGGCGGTAGTAGCCGCGCAGCTGCTCGGTGGCGGCGGCCCAGCCCCAGCGCTCCGCCTCCTCGCGGGCGGCGAGCCGCAGGGCGCTGCGCGTGTCCGCCTCGCCCAGCAGGTTCGCCACGGCGGTGGTGAGGCTGCCTAGCTCGTCGGGGTCGTAGAGGAAGCCGTTCACCCCATCACTCACGATGTCGGGGATGCCGCCGCGTCTGGCTCCCACCACCGGGCAGCCGGCCGCCATGGCCTCCAGCAGCACCAGTCCCAGGGTTTCCGTGCTGGAGGGGAACAGGAAGGCGTCGCCACTGGCGTAGGCACTGGCCAGTTCCTCTCCTGCCAGGTAGCCGACGAAGGTGGTGGGGGTGCCCTCGAACAGCCGCTCCAGTTGCTGGCGGTAGGGCCCGTCCCCCACCAGGGCCAGCCGGGTGCCCGGCAGGGCCTCGAGCACCGGCCGGATGCGTTCGATCTGCTTCTCCGCCGACAGCCGGCCGATGTAGAGCAGCAGGTTGCCCGTGTCGTCGTAGGGGCCGTGCAGCCGCTGGCGCATGGCTTCACTGCGGAGGTCGGGGCGGAACAGTTCGGTGTCCACGCCCCGCTGCCACAGGGCGGTGTGCTGGATGCCCTTGGCGCTCAGTTCGTCCACCATCGCGGTGGAGGTGCAGAGGTTCAGCTGGGCCTGGTTGTGCGCCGCCTTCAGCAGCTCCCACAACAGCGGCTCCAGCATGCCCATGCCGTAGTGCTCCAGGTACTTGGGCAGATGGGTGTGGTAGCTGGCCACCAGCGGGATGCCGCGGGTCTTGGCCAGCCAGATGCCGCCCAGCCCCAGCACGGCGGGATTCACCACATGGATCAGATCGGGTCTGAAAGCCTCGAGAGCCTCGGACACCGAGGGCCGGGGCAGGGCCAGCTTCAGCTCGGGATAGAGGGGCAGGGGCATGGCCGGCACCCCGACCACGCGAGCCCCCTTCCAGCTCTCCGGTGCCCCCTCCGGGCAGAAGATCAGCACCTCGTCGCCGCTGGCCACCAGGTGCTGCACGGTCTTGGTGAGACGGGTGACGATCCCGTCAACCTTGGGCAGGAAGGTTTCGGTGAAAAAGACGATCTTCACGTGGGCCCCGGATCAGGCCGTGGCCCTGATCGCTTCAGCCTGACGCTGGGTCCATGCCGAGACGCAGGGAATGCGCGAGCGGTCGCAGCGGTCGGCCCAGCGCCGGGCCACATCCACCACTTCCGCCAGCAGCCCGTCGTCGAGGGTGGTGGGCCGAAGGCCCAGTTCGATGAAGCAGCGGTTGTCGACGATCAGGTCGTTCTCGATGGCTTCCTTGCGGGGATTCGGCAGGTAGTTGATCTGAGCCCCGGTGAGATCGGCCACCTTGCGGGCCAGTTCGCCCACCTGGTGACTTTCCGTCATCTGGTTGAAGATCTTGACTTTGTCGCCGCTGGTGGGGGGATGCTCCAGGGCGAGCTGGACGCACTTCACCGAGTCGCGGATGTGGATGAAGGCGCGGGTCTGGCCGCCGGTGCCATGCACGGTGAGCGGATAACCGATGGCAGCCTGCATCAGGAAGCGGTTCAGCACCGTGCCGTAGTCGCCGTCGTAGTCGAAGCGGTTGGTGAGACGCGGGTCGCGATCGGTGAGGTCGGTGTTGGTGCCCCAGACGATGCCCTGGTGCAGATCGGTGACGCGGATGGCGTCGTTCTTGTTGTAGTAGAAGAACAGCAGCTGATCGAGCGTTTTGGTCATGTGATAGACGCTGCCGGGATCCGTGGGGTGAAGGATCTTTTCGGTGAAGCGGCTGCCATCGGCCTGGGGCACCTCAACCGTGAGGTAGCCCTCGGGGATCGTGGCGCCTCGGTGGGAGCCATAGCCGTAAACCCCCATCGTGCCCAGGTGCACGATGTGGATGTCGAGGCCGCTCTCCACGATGGCGGCCAGCAGGTTGTGGGTGCCGTTGACGTTGTTGTCGACGGTGTAGCGCTTGTTGGCGCTGCTCTTCATCGAGTAGGGAGCTGCCCGCTGTTCGGCGAAGTGCACCACCGCCTCGGGACGTTCGCTGCGCAGCAGATCCAGCAGCCGGTCGTACTCCTGGGCGATGTCGAGGTGCACGAACCGGATCGCACGCCCACCCACCTGCTCCCAGGCCCTCAGGCGCTCGGAGATCGTGGCGATCGGCGTGAGCGAGTCAACCTCGAGATCGACGTCGATTTTGCGGCGGCTGAGGTTGTCGACGATCACCACGTCGTGGCCGGCATCCGACAGGTTGACCGCGCACGGCCAGCCACAGAAGCCGTCACCGCCGAGAACGAAAACCTTCACCCCTGACTCCTGAACGGGCGGTTGCTCACCCGGAAAGCTACTACAGGCGTTCGATCGCCCCGGGGGCCGGGGAGAGGTGGGGCGGACTCAGCTGATCCCGGCAGCCACGGCCACCATCACGGCCACCAGCACCATGCCGCCGATCAGCAGCCAGCGGGTGCTGCGGGGGGGGTCCTCCCCCTGCTCCACGATCACCATGCGGGGCTCCTTCGCGAAGGCGTTGAGCTTGCCGCCGTCTTCTTCGGTGACCTGCATCGGAGGGGGAGGAAGGGTCGGCAAACCCTATGGACCCCACCTGTCGGCTCCGGGGAAGCGGCATGGATGTTCACAGTCCCCGTGATCAGGCGCTCACGTGCCGACGCGGCCGCGCAGGGGCGAACTGGGGGAGGCTTCGGGCCGCACCGGCAGCCGGCCCGCCCGCAGCGCCGCCCGACCCGCCTCGCAGGCCAGGGCCATGGCCCGCGCCATCGCCGGTGGATCGCCGGCCAGGGCGATGGCGCTGTTGATCAGCAGGGCGTCGGCCCCCATCTCCATGGCCTGGGCCGCCTCGCTGGGCACGCCGATCCCCGCGTCCACCACCACCGGCACGCCGGCGTTCTCGATGATCAGGGCGATGTTGGCCGCATTGCGGATCCCCTGGCCCGAGCCGATCGGCGAGCCCAGGGGCATCACCGTGGCGCAGCC
>JBJTUJ010000160.1:0-2562 GCA_046080685.1 Cyanobium sp.
CCGGCTCGGCCATGCGCTCCTCCCAACGCCGCGCCCAGCCATCGCGGCTGGGCAGCCGGCGCACCACGCCGAACTGGGGGATCTCCAGCCAGGAGATGCCGTGGCGACGCGCCCAGCTGGCCACCCGGCGATCGCGCGCATAGGTCCAGCCGTTGCCGGTTTCCTCGTGGCTCCAGAGGCCGGCGACGCCGAAGCTGCGGCGGGCCCGCTCCAGCACTTGCTCCACCGCACCGACCCGCACCACCAGCGGCTGGCCCAGATCCGCCAGGGCCCTGCGCAGCTCCTCCAGGCTCTCAGCGCAGAAGGCCCACTGCCGCCCCGAGGCATCGGCCTGCCGCCACAGCTCCGGCTCCACCACCACCAGGGGGAGCACCGGGCCCCGGCGGCAGGCCTGCAGCAGGGGCTGGTGGTCGACCACCCGCAGATCCCGCTTGAACCAGACGATCTGCACCGGGCCCATGGGCGCGACCCTAGAAACCGCGCCCCCGTTCCCGTGGGCCGCAGGGCGTGGGCCGCTGGACGTGGGCGCAGGCCGTGGGCCCTCCAGGATGGAGTGAGCGGACAGGCGGACCATGCGCTGGAGTGAGGCCTGTGAACGGAACCGGGAACCGATCCTCACGGTGTTGCGCCAGTGGCTGCACCAGGGGGCAAGGGTGCTGGAGATCGGCTCGGGCAGCGGCCAGCACGCCGTGGCCTTCAGCCGCTCGCTCGCCGGGGTGAGGTGGCAGGCCAGCGAACATCCCGATGCCGTCGCCCCCCTGAATGAGCGGCTTCGCAGCGAGAGCCCGCTGCCGGAGGCGCTGGCGCTCGATGTGCTGGAGCCGCAGCAGTGGCCAGGCCGCGACTACGACGCCGTGTTCAGCGCCAACACCTGCCACATCCTTCCGGCGGCGGGCGTGAGCTCGCTCCTGGCGCTTGCAGCCGCCGTGCTGCAGCCCGGCGGCCTGCTGCTGCTCTACGGGCCGTTCCAGGACGGCGGGGTGCACACGGCCGCAAGCAACGCGGCCTTCGACGCGCACCTGCGCAGCCTGGATCCGCAGATGGGGGTGCGGGACGCCCTGGCGCTCCGGGCCGAAGCCGCGGCACTGGGGCTGTCGGCCGAAACCGAGGTGGCCATGCCTTCCAACAACCGGATGCTGATCTTCCGGCGAAGCGGGGATCCGGAGGGATGACGCCTCGGGATGGCGCGCGACGCTCGTGGAAATCCGTGACCGGGCGCACCGTTGTGGGGGGGGGGGATCCCTCGGGCCACTCTGCGGACGCCGCCATGACCACAGCCCCCGGCCAGGATCTCACTTCCCCCATGTCTGCGGCCGGTGATCAGGACTCCAACCGCTGGGTGGGGGTGGGAACCTCCAGCAGCCAGGATCCGGAGCAGGCGGTCGCCGAGGCCCTCGCACCGATCCTGCCGCTGGTGCACCAGGCCATCGGCGACGGCGAGGTGATCGGCTGTTCCAGCGCCGGCGAACTGATCCGCGACCATGCCCTTTCCGGCGGACTGGTGATCTTGGGCTCAGGGCGGTGATGGATTCAGCGTGACCACGGGTTTTGGCGTGGGCAAACCCGAGGAGGGTGTGCGGAACGCCGCCGCCGATGCCGCCCGTTGCATCGAAGAACACCCGCACCGTGTGCTCGTCGCGGGCGCCCATCGCCACGCTGGCCACGTAGACGGTGCCGTAGGTCATCGCCATCAGGCCCAGATCCTTCTTCGGGGCGGCCTTGCCGCCGGCGGCGATCTTGGCCACGGCGCCGCGGGGCGTGGCCTTCGACATCTGGCCGCCGGTGTTGGAGTACACCTCGGTGTCGAGCACCAGGGCGTTCACGTCGCGGCCGGCGGCCAGCACGTGGTCGAGGCCGCCAAAGCCGATGTCGTAGGCCCAGCCGTCACCACCCACCAGCCACACGCTCTTCTTCACCAGCGCGTCGGCGATCTCCAGCAGCCGGCGCTTCAGCTCCGCCACCCGCTGGCGCTGGGCGAAGATGCCGGCCTCATCGCCCTGGTCCGCCTCCCGGATCGCGGTCGCCAGGGCGGGCGGCAGCATGGGCTCCCCACCCTCCGGCGGCGCAGCGGCCAGCCGCTCCAGAAGCTCCAGCGCCATGGCGCCCTGCTGGTCGAGGGCCACCCGCATGCCGTAGCCGAACTCGGCGTTGTCTTCGAAGAGGGAGTTGCTCCAGGCCGGCCCCCGCCCCTCGGCGTTCTTCGACCAGGGCGTGGTGGGCAGGTTGCCGCCGTAGATCGAGGAGCAGCCGGTGGCGTTGGCGATCAGCATGCGATCGCCGAACAGCTGGCTGGCGAGCTTGAGGTAGGGCGTCTCACCGCAGCCGCCGCAGGCGCCGGAGAACTCGAACAGCGGCTGCTGCAGCTGCTGCTGGCCGATCTTGTGCAGGTTCAGCGCGCCCCGATCGGCGTTGGGCAGCTGCAGGAAGAAGTCCCAGTTCGCCCGGCCCTGCTCCCGCAGCGGCCGCGGGGGCGCCATGTTCAGGGCCTTGCGCTTCGGTTCGCTGCGGTCCCGCGCCGGGCACACCGTGACGCACAGATCGCAGCCGGTGCAGTCCTCCACG
>JBJTUJ010000161.1:0-9592 GCA_046080685.1 Cyanobium sp.
GATGGTGGCCTTCACCACCGTGGTGGGCCTGCTGCTGCTGGAGCGCAGGCTGCAACGGCTGGAGGCGGATCAGCCTGCGCTGGCCCCCCCGCCCATGTAGCGCTCGAGCATCGAGCCCTCCCGCAGCGGACCGGGAACGAACAGCAAGCCGATGTAGGTGTTGAACCCACCGAAGCGCACCCAGCGCACCTTGGCCCGGGTGCTGAGGGATTCGCCGCTCTGATGGTCGGGAAGGTCGAGGCGCACGGAGGCGCCGGGGGCCAGTTCGAGTCGACTGGCTCTGGCAACGCCGGCCCCCATGCTGCTCACATCCCGCAGGGTGAACATCACCGTTTCGGTGGTACTGAGCGCCAGGTTGGCGGAGATGCCCGTGGGCATCAGATGCCGCTCCGCCCTTCGCTGAGTGGTGCCCAACGGGCTCACGCCAGAGTTGCTGGCGCGAATAGCGATGTCAACTCTAAGTCAATCTTCAATGGGACGCAGCCCTGGAAAGGGTGCAGCAGCGCACGAAGAAGCCCGGACGGCAGGCCGTCCGGGCACTGCGAAAACTTGAGACCGAAGGCGTGGATCAGCGGCGCGGATCAGCCGAGGCCGATCTGGCTCAGGATGCCCTGGCCGGTGAGCAGTTCGGTGGCCAGGCCAATGACGAAGCCGAGCATGGCCAGGCGGCCATTCCAGGTTTCAGCGAAGGCGACGAAGCCGAAGCGGGGGTTGGTGTCAGCCATGGTTAGACGTTGAGAAACATGAAGCTACTGTAACGGGCTGTGAAGCGATTTGGGCGGTTCGGATCCCCCCTCCCCCGGCATTGGTCCTCTTTCGGAGCAGATGGCGTAAGTTTCTTTGATTCGGCAGAAGCCGGCGGGACGAGTCCCGCGATGCCGGAACAAGCACCGAGCCGCCCCTGCGCTTCTATCCGGGCGGCACCAGCACCACGACCGCCCGGATCTCCGGCCGACCGTCATGTTTGCCCTGTGCGACTCCTCCCAGGGAGAAGGCGAAACGTCTGGTGCGCGAACCATATCCCGTTGTGTTTTCCCTTCATGACCTCACCCACGTTCCTTTTCCATCCTTCTGGGCGCCCGGCCGCCGGCCGCCCCAGCGCCCTGCCCCGCGCGGCGGATCATGCTCCCGCCTGCTCCCTGAAGGCGCGCCCCCGCCCCGCTGCCGTGACGGCCCCCTCCTGGGAAGACCTGCTGGGGCGTCGCTGAGGGCAAGCAGCGCCGATCCCAGGCGCACCCCTGCCACTCAGCGCAGGGGTGTCGACGTCCGCCCCTTCCGGCCCGTGCCCCGCGATGACCGCCTGAGGGGCGACGGGTTGGAAGCCGGCCTGGCCGGGAGGGACAGCTGCTGTTCAGCCCAGTGCGACGTGAGGGCGGCCAGCAGGCTCAGCCGATCGCCGTGGATGCGGATCATGGGGATGCGCGAAGCTGCCGATCAACCTGCGGCCTCCCCGCAATCCCCAGGCGCCTTCGATGACGGGGCGGCGCATCCGATCGCACCCTTTCACGTTCACGTTCCGCCTCAGCCGCGGATCGGGAACCAGAAGGGCGCCCACCGTTCCCGCTCGCTCATGTTCAGGGCCACCAGGGCCCGCCCCTGCTCCGGCAGCCAGTCGTTCTCCATCCGCTCCTGGCCCTGCCACAGCAGCGGCACGCCCCGGGCGAGCAGGCTGCCGATCAGATGGGACGGCATGCACCCTGAACCACTGACGGCGGTCACCCTCGCGCAGAGGGTCGCTGCCATCGCCGTCCAGCGCCGCCAGCAGCACAGGGCTCAGCAGCCCCGGCTCCAGCGTCGCGGTCAGCCCCTGCAATCTCGGCGGCAGGGCGGCCGGCGTCAGCCTCCATCCCCGTGGCAGCAGCCAGAGCACGGGAAGCAGGGCAGGGGCATGAAGCTGGCCCGCCAACCGCCTCAGCCACGCCTGGCGGCTCAGGCCGGCGCGGAACACCGTCCGTTCCAGCGCCTCCTGCAGGGGGAGCAGGGGCAGCCCGCAGCTCCAGTGTGGATTGAGGGCCAGCGGGTCCTCGTCCAAGGCGAGACGGGCCGGAGCAGTCATGGTGAATCCGCTCCGCCCCCCCATCTGCCGCTCCCTGTGCGGGCGTCTGCAACACCTGGTTTCCATCCTCAGGCAGATGGTTGTGCTGTTGCATCTGTACCCCAAAGCAGGACGAATCCTTCCTGCGCTCCCATGTGCTTTTCGGCTTCCGCCAGCTTCACGGCCTCCGCTGTGCTGTTGCCGCTTGGCCTCTACAGCGCCCATCTCGCCCGCTCCAACCGTCAGCACGAGTACGTCCCCCTGGCGCTCACGCCCTTCTTCTTCGGCGTGCAGCAGTTCATTGAGGGGCTCGTGTGGACCGGGATCGACAACGGCATGGTGCAGCCGCTCACCAGCCTGGCGAGCCTGGGTTTCCTGTTCTTCGCCTATTGCTTCTGGATGATCTGGATCCCCTGGAGCGCCTGGTCGGTCAGTCGCAGCACCGATGGCCCCGCCCTGCAGAACCGCCTGCGCTGGGTGGCGATCGTGGCCACCGTGCTCGGCATCGCCTTCTACCTGCCGGTGCTGTTCAACCCGCCGGCCCTGCAGCCGGCGGTGCACAGCAATGGCCGCCTTCTCTACGACGTCTCCAACCTGAAGAGCATCGTTCACAACTTCGTCAACACCGAACCGGTGGGCGAGCTGCTGTACTGGGGCTTCATCGTGCTGCCGCTGCTGGCGGTGCGCGACCGGGCGGTGAAGTTGTTCGGTGTGCTGATCTTCGTCTCGATCTTCCTCACCTGGCTCACCTACAGCGCCACCTTCAATTCGGTGTGGTGCTTCTACTGCGCGGTGCTCTCGATCGTCGTGCTCTGGATCGTCAACCGCCCGCGCCTGCGCAGCCCCGTCGCCAGCTGATGGGCGGCGGCCCGATGGAAGTCTTCCTCGGTCCGCCGCTGGAGCGGCTGGGCGGCTGGCTCCTCGAGGCCGAAGCCGGTGTCGGCCTGGTGCTGCTGGTGGGCCTGTCGATGTCGCTGTCCCACGCCTTCGCTTTGCTGGCCAACCGCCTCATCCCCCGCCAGATCGCCCTGCGGCTGGTGCTCGACGGCCTGGTGCACCTCAACGTGGTGACTCTGCTGCACCTGCGCTTCGCCCTGCCCTGGGCCGAGCCCCTGCTGCTGGCAACGCCGGGCTTCCTGCTGGCCCTGGTGCTGGTGGCGCTGCTGTTCCGCCAGAGCTGGCGGGGCAGCTACCTCCGCCTGGCCGGCTCGATCCGCAGCGGCGGGAGCGAGGCAACCTCCGCCTCGCCCTGGGCCTGCTGATCGGTGGCGGCCTGCTCATCGCCCTGCTGCTGTCCGGGCGGCTGCGCGGCTGGCTGTGGAGCCTGCTCAGCGCTGCCGACCTGCAGCTGCTGCTGCGCTGGAGCGGCGCGGCCCTGCTGCTGCTGATCCCGATCGCCGGCATCGTCTCGCTGGTGAGTCAGTACGCCTTCTGGGAGGGATGGCTCGACGGCCTGCCCGAGGTGGAGGATCTGTTCGGCGACGCTCCGGGAGCGGCGAGGCCGGGGGAGCCCGCGCGCGCCTTCGTCGTCTACCTCGACGGCATCCACCAGAGCGAGCAGGACCATCCCCCCCGGGTCCAGGCTCTGCTCGGCGCGCTGGAGCGGCGGCTGCCCGCCGGCTTCCGGCTGCTGCGCGGGCTGGACACTTACACCGTGATGCCCGTGGCCCTGGTGGAGGACAGCGGCGGCAGCTGGTTCTGGCGCCGCGTGTTCGCCCTGCAGGAGCAGCACCCCAACGGTCTGGTGAGGCTGCTCACGGCGGTGCTGGTGCAGGCGAACAACGTGATCAAGGTGGGCATCTCCTCCGACCGCCGCTACGGACCGATCCGCCACTACGAGCTCGCCCTCAAGATCGGTCTGCGCCTGGCGGAGCAGGGCTTCCAGCCGGCGGCGGGCAGCCCGCTGGTGCTGCTCGGCTACAGCGGCGGCGGCGAGATGGCCTTCGGCGTGGCCGACTACCTCAGCCGCATCGCCCGCACCCCGCTGCACATCCTCACCGTCTGCGGGGTGTTAAGCGGCGAGCATCCGCTCGAGCGGGTGAGCACGATCGGCACGGTGGTGGGCAGCCGCGATCCGGTGGCCGCCTTCGGCAACCTCGCCTACCCCGGCCGTTCGCCGCTGCTGCCCTTCAGCCGCTGGCGGCGCGCCCTGGGGGCCGGCCGGGTGAGTCGCCGCACGATCGATGGCATGAACCACAACGGCGGGGGCGGACCCTTCTCCGAGCGCTACCGCGATGCGGTGGTGGCGGGGATCCTGGATCTGCTGCCACCGCTCAGCGACCCCGACGCCACAGGGCCGTGAGCGCGAAGCTGCCGCCGAGCACGGCGAGGAAGGTGATCCAGGTGGCGGGAGATCCGCTGCGCACCGTGTCGAACAGCAGGCTCACGAACAAGGCGGCATTGATCGCCACCGCCAGCAGCAGCGGCCAGGCGCGGGCGCCGGTGCGGCCGCGCACCCGCAGATGGGCGGCGCTGATGGCGCCGTAGGTGATCAGGAAGGCGAGGCTGGTCATCTGCCCCACCGCATTGAGCGGAAAGAACAGAACCAGCAGGATCACCAGGGCGGCGGATACGGGCAGGGCGAGGCTGGAGCGGGCGGTGAAGTGCCGCGCCAGCAGGCTTGGCAGCTGGCCTTCGGCGGCCAGGCTGGCTGCGATGTTGGCCGAGGCGAACAGGGTCGCATTCACGGCCGAAGCGGTGGCCAGCAACGCGGCGACAGCGATCACAAGAAAGCCCGTCCGGCCGAGCACGGCGGCAGCTGCGCTGGCGAGCACATGGCCCGCGTCGCGCTCGATCACCGCAACGGGCAGGGTCGTGACCACCAGCAGGCCCACCAGCAGATAGACCACCAGCACCAGGCCAAGGGCCAGGAACATCGCCCGTGGCAGCTCACGGCGCGGAGCGTTCATCGCATCCGCGGCGTTCGTCACCACCCCGAAGCCCTGAAAGGTCACGGACAGCAGGGCGGCACCCGTCACCACACCGGCTCCGGTCGGCCAGGGGGTGGTGATGATCCTCGGGAGGTCGGCATGGAGGCTGCCCACAGCCAGCAGCACCGCGATGATCAGCAGCTCGGCGGCGATGATCAGCTTCTGGGCCCGATCCACCAGCCTCGCCCCCACCAGATTCACGGCCAGGAACAGCAGCACCGCCAAAGCCCCGATCAGGCGCTGAACCGCCGTGGGCAGGCTGCCGCCGGCGAGGGCGCCCACGTATTCAGCGAAGCCCGCGCCATAAAGCGAGGTGGCGATCAGATAGGCGGCGTACTGGAAGACATTCAGCGACGCGCAGAGCCGCGTGTCGCCCAGGCAGGCCAGCAGAAAGTGGGCACCGCCGCCCCGGCTCGGGAAGGCCGTGCCCAGCCGCGCGTACGAGTACACCGAGAACGAGGCGGCGAAGCCCCCCAGCAGAAACGACAGGGGCAGCAGCACCCCGGCACTCAGGGTGGCCAGCCCCAGCAGCGTGTACAGGCCAGCCCCCATCATTCCGCCGATGCCAAGGGCGGTGGCGCCGATCAGACCGATGCTGGCCGCAGGCTGGGGCGCGGTGTCTGCGGGCGGGGGCGATAGGGATGGCGTCGGCATGCTGCGGGTCCCGGGCGGCAGCAAAAGGCTGGCTGACGCGACCGGCGGATACGGGCGGGCCCGGAACGCCGGCAGCGCTCGGACGACTGGTTGAGATCGCGGCTTGTGCGGCCGGTAGCCGTAGAACTGGCCCGGCGCCAGCCCCTGAGCGACGCCGGCTGCCCATCAGCTCGATCCCGGTCCTTGTGGGCTATCCGACCGGCGCATCGCCATCCCCCTCCCAGGGATTCACCAGGGCCACGGGCAGGCCGGCCTGGTCACGCACATTGCGGGTGGTGAGGACCAGATCATGGGCGAGGGCGGTGGCGGCCAGCAGGCTGTCGATCGCCGGTAGCGGGCGACCTGCTTCCGCCTGCAGCCGGCCCCACTGATCCGCCACCGCCGCGTCGATCGGCAGCAGACGACCGTGGAACCATGCCGGCAGGTCCTCCTCCAGCCAGCTCCGCAACGCCTGCGCCCGCTGGCCATCCGCCAACCGCTCCACGCCACGGCGGATCTCGCCGAGGCTGATCACGCTGAGATACAGCACCCGGGCAGGCCGCCGCTCGAACCACTCCACCACCCGTGGCTCGGGCTGGCGGCGTCGCAGCTCCGAAATCACGTTGGTGTCGATCAAATAGCCGCTGGCCACCCCGGGGCGCGAGGAGCTCACAGCTCCAGATCTCGGGTGAGATCGGAGCCCCGCTCCAGTTCCAGCTCCTCGGCACCCACCAGGGGAGAGCGACGGATGAAGGCCACAAGGGATTCGTGCTGATGCTGCTGACGCCGCCAGGCCTCCGCCGAGATCATCACCGCCACCGGCTCACCGTGGCAGGTGAGCTGCTGGGGATGTTCCTGGGCGCGTTTCACCAGCTCCGAAAGCCGGGCCTTGGCTTCATGGATCGGCCAGCTGTGCATGACGCCCAACGGCAGTTCTAACCATACTAGTCAAGGACTGCGGAAAGGTTCGACAGTCCGCCACACCGGCGCCGGGCAGCAGATCCATGCGCCGGCTCAGTAGAACAGGAACAATGACAGCTGCAGGCTCGTCCAGGTGCGGGGGGAGCCGGCAACGGCCTGGCGGATGGCGGCACCGGGGAAGGCGATGCCGGCCACCGCCTGCAGCAGGACATGGCTGGAGAGGGTGTGGCGGCCGATCAGCAGCAGCTCCTGGCCGATGTCGAGCGACTGCAGCGAAGCGAAGGCTGGACGGCCGCCGAGATTGTTGCGCTGATCGGCCGTGCGGATGAAGTAGTCGGCCGAAACGGTGAGCACCGGGCTGGGTTGTACCGCCAGCGACAGGCGGTGGGAGCGGCTGTTGGCGTTGGTGTAGAGCTTGCCCAGATTCACGCCCTGCAGCCAGTCGGTGAGGCCGCTGGCCTGCAGCGCATCGAAGCGCTCGTAGGTGGCGATGCCGGGATCATCGCCGCTGAAGGCGGCGTAGCGATAGCTCAGGCTGGGCCGCCAGGGCCAGCTCTCGGCGATCCAGCCGATGCGGCCGTAACCGCCGCGGGCGGCCATCGACAACCGGGGGCTGTACTGCCAGGCAACTTCCGATTCCGCCCACAGCCCCGGGACACCCAACAGGGAGGTGAGCCGCAGGCGCGGGTTCAGCACCTGCAGACCCTGCCGCGTGAAGCTCTGCCCATCCGGGAGGGCGTAGATGAAATCGGAGCTGGGGACGGTGACGTAGGCGAGGGCCAGCTCAAGGTTGCGGTTGTTGTTGTAGTTGAGGCTGGCCCCCAGGTAGCGCGTCGCCGTGCTGGACACCGCCAGCTCATCGGGCTGCAGGTAAAACGCCTGAAGCCGCCAGTCGTCGACGCGGAGATCGGCCAGAGCGGTGAAGGCCTAGGCCGTGCGCGGCGCCAGGAAGGTGGCGCCGCGCTCGAGCGCGTTGGCGGAACCGCTGAACTGGGAGAACAGAAATCCATCGTTGAGCTGAAAGTTCTGGCGACCGGCCGAGAGGTTCAGCTGCAGGGGGCGTTGCGTGTCGGTGTAGAGGAGGCCGGCATACAGCATCTCCACAGCGCCGTAGAGACGGTTGTCGTTGCGGAAGATGTCCGGCGCCAGGCTGCCGGAGATCACCCAGCTGCCGGCTCCCTAGAGATAAAGGGGCTGCGACGCGATCCGGGCGATCTGGCTGATGGCCCCCAGGCCGGGCTCGAGCGAGTCTTCCAGCCAGGCCACGCTCCTCTGCGGGCGGTAGCCGGGCGCGAGAAACGTGGGCGCCTGGCCGAACCAGGGGTTGATGTCATCGAAAACCCCGGTGCTGCCGTTGAGGATCGCCTTGATGAAGGTGCGATCGGATTGATAGAGGCGCGGAAACTGCTCCGGCCGGCCCGTCGCCAGCCAGCCGGAGATCGCTTGTTTGCGGCTCTGGGGCGATTCGCTGATCGGCTCCAGGGTCACCAGCAGCACCAGGATCACCGCGCCCGACTGCTTGGAGGTGTACAGGCGCACCTCCGCCTAGCGCACCGCCGGCAGCCGCTGCACGCGGGCGAGGTTGCTGTCGGTGATCAGCTGCGAGAAGGTGCCGCCGGCCCACACGGCGAAGGTGTTGCTCAGTTGCTGACGCAGCCGCTCGTTGCTGGTTTGATCGGGGAGCGGATTGCGCAGATGGAGCACCACCTGCTCGATCGAGCGGCCGTCGGCCGCCCCCATCGGAATGCGCAGGGCGGCATTGGGATCGAGCTGCGCTTCCGGAGGCAGCGGCTGCTCCAGAGGCACTGCAGGCTGCTCGGGGGCGGGGGGCTCTGCGGCGGTGATGGGATCCGCCAGCAAGGGCGGCGGGGGCGGAACGATCAGGCCCGCAGCGCAGAGGCCCAGAACCCGGAGGACCCTGGCCGCGCCTGCTGACCTCCGCCGCCAGGCCCCGCTCATTCGGGCTTGAGTCGCACGCGCTTGCCGCCGCCGGACACCTGCAGCGTCTGGCCGCTCACCCACGAGCCTGCGGGAGAGGCCAACCAGAGGAAGGCGTTGGCCACATCCTGGGGTTTGCCCGCCCGGCCCGTGAGGTTGTCGGGATGGGCCAGGGCCTCCTGGGCCTTCGCATCCAGCCCCGCCTGCGCATAGCCCTCGGTGATCACCGTGCCGATCAGCACGGTGTTCACCCGCACCTGCCGGGCGAAGAAGTAGGCCAGACCGGTCATCAGATGGTTGAGTCCGGCCTTGGCGGCGGAGTAGGCGATGAAGTCGAAGGCGGGCAGCACACCCACGAGCGAGCCGGAATTGGTGATGGTGGCGTTCGGGGCCCGCAGCAGATGGGGGCGACAGGCGGCCGTCATGCGCATCGCCGAGAGGGTGTTGAGCTTGTAGCTCTCGATCATGTCCTCGATCGGCACAGCGAGCGGATCGTCGTAGCTGCGCCCCCAGCCGACGTTGTTCACCAGGGTGGAGAGTCCGCCGAAAGCGGAGACGGTCCGCTAGACGCAGGCCTGGATGTCGGCCTCGTTGGTGACGTCACAGCCGATGCCGAGCACAGGATTGCCGGTTTCGGCCTGGATCGCGGCGGCTGTGGCCTGGGCCTTCTCGCCGTTGAGTATCGGCGATCATCACCTCGGCACCGGCGCCGGAGAAGGTGCGGGCGATCGCTGCGCCGATGTTCTGGGCACCGCCTGTGACCAGGGCCTTGTGGCCCGTCATGCGGAAATCGGCGAAGGCATCGAAGTGGCTCATGGCGGGGAGGGATGGGGGAAGCGAAAGGGGAAGGAGGCCGTAACGAGAGGGGGGAAGGACGGGCGCGTCAGTCGAGCTCCTGCACGCCGCCGCCGCTGACGGTGAGCACCTGGCCGCTCACCCAGGACGCGGCATCCGAACACAGGTAGAGGGCGGCGTAGGCGATGTCGCGCGGTTCGCCGAGGCGGCCCAGGGGAGTGTGGCGCAGCATGGCCGTTTCCACCTCCGGCGCCGGTGCCGAGGTGATGATCGCCGATACTCAACGGCGAGAAGGCCCAGGCCACAGCCGCCGCGATCCAGGCCGAAACCGGCAATCCTG
>JBJTUJ010000162.1:0-2677 GCA_046080685.1 Cyanobium sp.
AACGCCACCAACAAAGCCGGCGCAAGGGCCGGCCTGTTGATGGCGAGGGCTCACGCCGGCGGCAGTTCGCCCTGGGGCACGCCACGCAGGGTGAGGTTGATGCGGCCGCGGTTGTCGATTTCGCGCACGCGCACGGTCACCTGATCGCCCACGTTCACGACGTCTTCCACCTTTTCCACCCGGGATTCTGAGAGCTGGGAGATGTGAATCATGCCCTCCTTGCCCGGCAGGATTTCCACGAAGGCACCAATTGGAATCACGCGGGTCACGGCACCGCTGAACACCTCTCCTTCGCTGATGCGGCGGGTGAGGCCTTCGATGATGCGCTGGGCCTCCTCGGCGGCGGCGCCGTCGTGGCTGGCGATCGTGACGATGCCGCCGTCTTCGATGTCGATCTTGGTGTTGGTGCGCTCGGTGATGCCCTTGATCGTGCGCCCGCCGGGGCCGATCACGGTGCCGATCAGTTCGGGGTCGATGCGGAAGCTCAGCAGGCGCGGCGCGTGGGGGCTGAGCACATCCCGGGGCTTGGCGATCAACCAGGCCCGCCCCGCCCGCCTGCACATCCTCGAGAAGATGCTCGAGGCGATCGACAAGCCCCGTGAGGTGCTGAGCCCGCACGCTCCGCGCCTGCTCAGCTTCCGCATTGATCCTGAGCTGATCGGCACCGTGATCGGCCCCGGCGGCCGCACAATCAAGGGCATCACCGAGCGCACCAACACCAAGATCGACATCGAGGACGGCGGCATCGTGACGATCGCCAGCCACGACGGTGCCGCCGCCGAGGAGGCCCAGCGCATCATTGAGGGCCTCACCCGCCGCGTGTCGGAGGGCGAGGTGTTCAGCGGTGCGGTCACCCGCGTGATCCCCATCGGCGCCTTCGTGGAGATCCTCCCCGGCAAGGAGGGCATGATCCACATCTCCCAGCTCAGCGAAGCGCGGGTGGAGAAGGTGGAAGACGTGGTGAACGTGGGCGATCAGGTCACGGTGCGGGTGCGCGAGATCGACAACCGCGGCCGCATCAACCTCACCCTCCGCGGTGTCCCCCAGCAGGAACCTGCCCCCGTCTGAGGGGCCGGCCGGTTGGCCGCCCTCTCGAGGGCGGCTCAACCCGGGCGCTGACTCAACCCAGCTGGCTCATGCCGCCTGGACGTTCAGGTAGGGGTAGAGGAAGCTGCCATGGGCAAGCGGGCCGGCCCCGAACTGGAGGCCCTCGAAGGTGGGCCCATGCCGGCCGTCCACCCGGCGCACCCGTGCCGGGATCGTCACCTCCTCCTCCCCGTGGCTAGGCCGGAGTTGCAGCATGGCCTCCTGGCCCTGGGTGAAGGCGGCAGCGCCCCGGAAGCACACCGCCGCCCCCGAGCGGCTGATGTCCCAGAGCTGGCCGTTGCTCACCTGTTCGGGCCCGCAGGCGAGGCGGGCGCGCACCACGGCGAGGCGAGGGGTGCGGCGGGTCTCGCCGCGGGGGGATACGGACCCGCTGCTGAACCACAGGAGGGGTCTTGGAGCTTCTCAACAACCTGCCGAGCACACCGTCGAGAGCGAGGGACTTCTCCTTAGAGCAAGGTGAAAGAAAATTCAGCGCTCAGACAGAAAAGCCTGGATCGATCCGCGCCAATGCTGCTGTGGCGCGGCCGCAGAGCAGCGCGTGGGCCGGCCCATGGCTGGCGATCAGGCAGCCAGCCTGCCGGACGTCGCCGCTGTTGTAGGTGAGGCTCCGGCCGTCGGCATGGCTTAAGGCACCGCCGGCGGCCCTCAGCACCGCTTCCGGTGCGGCCATATCCCAGTCCTTCGGGGCACTCCGGCCGGAGAGGGAGATGTAGAGATCGGTCTCCCCCCGCAGGATCGTGGCCACCTTGCCGCCCACGCTGCCCATCGCGCGGGTGCCTCCCAGCTCAAGATCGGCCAGCAGCTCCTCCAATCGCCCGTCGCGATGGTTGCGGCTCGCCACCAGCAGCAGATCGCCCAGGGCGCTGCGGCGGCTGAGGCTGGGAGCGAAGCGCTCTCCCGCCCGGTTCTCGCGCCACGCTTCCCCCGCCGTGCCCGCGCCCAGCAGGCCGAACCACAGCTCCTGCAGCTCCGGCAGCAGCACCACCCCCAGCACCGGCGAGCCCCCGTGCACCAGAGCCAGATGCACGGCGTACTCGCCGGTGCCCTGCAGGAAGTCCTTGGTGCCATCGAGCGGATCGAGGATCCACAGCCACTCCGCCGCCAGGGGTTCGCCGGCCGTGAGCTGCTCCTTGGCGGTCTCCTCGCTCAGCAGGGTCCAGTCCGCCGTGGGGAACGCCTGGCCGAGCCCATCCAGCAGCCACTGGTTCACCGCCAGATCCGCCGCGCTCACCGGCCCCTCGCCCCCGTCGTCCACGCTCAGGGCCGCAGGGAAGCCATGGGGGGGAACCTCGCCGCGGGCGTAGGCCCGCAGGATGTCCGCCGCGCCCCAGCTGAGCCGACGCAGCTCCTCCAGCAGGGCCTCGGGTGACACCCCGGGGGGCAGGGAAGGGGTGGCCGGCATCATGGAGCTACGACAGGGATTCGGGACGGGAACCGCCCCGCGAGGTGCATTGTGCAGGAACCCGAACCCGCGGCCGGCGTGCTCTATCTGGTGGGAACGCCGATCGGCAACCTGGGCGATCTCTCCCCCCGCGCCCGGCAGGTGCTGGCCGGCGTGGACCGGATCGCC
>JBJTUJ010000163.1:0-14753 GCA_046080685.1 Cyanobium sp.
TTGCCGGGGGCGCAGCCCAGCACCTGGGCACCGAAGGTGGAGACCTGGGTGCCGTGGAAGATGTTGATGTCCACGAACCGACCATCGGCCGGCGTCAGGGCCAGGGCCCGTTGGATCTGCCCGCTCAGAGCCGGGGTGAAAAGGTGGGCCTGGCTGGCGAGATTGAGCGCAGCATTCGCTCTTTCCCAGGGTAAAAGGACGATGTGATGCCATCGCCGCACCAATGTGGCTGGGAATGCATGGCAGCAGGGCAGGATCCCTCAGGCTGAGGGCGGGTAAGTCAACGAACTCCATCCGCTGCAGGCGTCGCAGCGGGTGGAGTTTTTTCTGTGCGCACCGATTGCCAGAATCGCCAGGAAGCCCTCCATCGCAACAGATCCAGCCGGGGATGTTGCTGGAGATACACGCCGATATCATCGGAGTCCGGAGTACTCGTGTGCCTGCGAATACAAGGCGAATCCGGTCAATGACCCTTTGTGAGGTTGAGGTTCAGTATGAACTGACGGGCCTGAAGAATGGCCGGGTGCGATGCGGCGGGTTCACGCACATCGCCCTCACCCCCTACGGATCCACAGTGCGTACTTGCACTGCCTTTAATTCGCACTGCAGATTCGCTCAGTGGATTCGCCCTGCAGATTCACCCTGCAGATTCCCCTACAGGAGTTCGTTCCCATGACCTTCGACGCCTTCACCAAGGTGGTGGCCCAGGCCGACACCGTCGGCGAGTTCCTCAGCTCCGGCCAGCTCGATGCCCTGGCGGCCCTGGTGGCCGACAGCAACAAGCGGCTCGATGCGGTCAACCGCATCACCTCCAACGCCTCGCGCCTGGTCACCGATGCCGCCCGCGCCCTGTTCGAGCGCCAGCCGGCCTTGATGGCTCCCGGCGGCAACGCCTACACCCACCGCCGCATCGCCGCCTGCCTGCGCGACCTCGACATCATCCTGCGCTACGTCACCTACGCCACCTACCTGGGCGACGCCTCGGTGCTCGAAGACCGCTGCCTCAACGGTCTGCGCGAAACCTACCTGGCCCTGGGCGTTCCCGGCGCCTCCGTGGCTGAAGGCATCCGCCTGATCAAGGAAGCGGCTCTGGCCCTGGTGCTCGACCGCAACGGCATCACCCAGGGTGACTGCACGGGCCTGGCCTCCGAGATCGGCACCTGCTTCGACCGCGCCGCTTCGGCCGTGAGCTGAGGCGGGGCTGCGTCCCGCATCACCCCGTTTCTCTCCCCACGTTTCTGCCCCACCAGTCTCTCCTTCTTCAGCATGTCCAGAACTCCCCTCACCGAGGCCGTCGCCGCCGCCGACTCCCAGGGTCGCTATCTCAGCAACACCGAGCTCAACGCGGCCTTCGGTCGCTTCGAGCGCGCCAAGAACGCCCTCGAGGCGGCCCGTCAGCTCACCGCCCGCGCCGATGAGCTGGTGAACGGAGCGGCCCAGGCCGTTTACAACAAGTTCCCCTACACCACCCAGCAGCAGGGTGCCAACTTCGCCGCCGACGCCCGCGGCAAGGCCAAGTGCAGCCGCGACATCGGCTACTACCTCCGCCACATCACCTACTCGCTGGTCGCCGGCGGCACCGGTCCCCTCGATGAGTACCTGATCGCAGGTCTCACCGAAATCAACCGTGCCTTCGAGCTCTCCCCCTCCTGGTACGTCGAGGCCCTGAACTACATCAAGGCCAACCACGGCATCTCCGGTGATCCCGGCGTGATCGCCAACAACACCATCGACTACGCCATCAACGCCCTTCTCTGAAGCGGCGGCCCATGGCCCGTGTCCTGGCCCCCCGCTCGAGGGGGGGCCTTTTGTGTGGCGGCACCGGATGGCAACCCTGCATGATCGAGCGATGGTGAGTCTTCCGGGTTATGGCGCCATTGCCCTGGCGGCCTTGGCCGCCGGGCTGGTGAATGCCCTCGCCGGCGGGGGGTCGCTGATCAGCTTTCCCACCCTCACCGCCGTCGGCCTGCCGGCGGTGGTCGCCAACGTCACCAACACCCTCGCCCTCTCGCCGGGCTACCTCGGCGCCACCCTGGCCCAGCGCGATCAGCTCCGCGGCCAGCGGCAACGCATCCTGCTGCTGCTGCCCGCCGCGGCCCTCGGAGGACTGACCGGTGGCCTGCTGCTGCTGGCCAGCGACGAAGCCCTGTTCCGCCGCCTGGTGCCCTGGCTGATCCTGGCGGGCTCGCTGCTGCTGGCGGCCCAGGAACCGCTGCGGGCCTGGCTGCTGCGCCGGAAGCGCCCCGATGGCCCCGGCCTGCCGGAGGCCTGGTCGATCGTGCCCGTCTTCCTGGCGTCGATCTACGGCGGCTATTTCGGCGCCGGGCTGAGTGTGATCCTGCTGGCGGTGCTGGCCCTCACGCTCGAGGACAACCTCACGCGCCTGAACGGTCTGAAGCAGGCCATCGCCCTGGTGGTGAACCTGGCGGCCTCCGGCCTGTTCCTGCTGGCGGGCCCGGTGCAGGCACCGGCGGCGGCGGTGATGGCCGTGGGGGCCACCATCGGCGGGGCCCTGGGCGGCACGATCGCCGCCAAGGTTGATCCCGCGGCCCTCAGGAACCTGGTGGTGACGATCGGCGTGGTCGTTGCGCTGATCCTGTTCGCCGTCTGATTCGCCAACTGATTCGCCCAATGATTCGCCCCCTACGGCGACGCTTTGATGTGGCTCGGGCAACGGAGTGGCGCCGCCGCGAGGGCTAGGACTCTGCCAGGGCTTTTCCCACCTCCATGCAGGCTCCTCAGCCTGGATCGTCCCCGCTGGAGGCGGTCCCACCGATCCCCAACAAGCTCGGGCCCACGCTGCTGGTGGCCATCGGGGTGCCGTTGCTGCCGCTGCTGATCGGAGCCCCCCTCACCCTGCTCGGACTCTCGCGACTGCGGGCCGCCGACGGCGCCCTTGTGCTGCCCCAGCTCGACCGGGCCAAGCGATGGATCCGCCTCCATGCCTTGCGCCACCTGGGCTTCGGCAGGCCCTGACTCCCCCGCGGGCATCGGGGACGCGCGCTGCGAACTGCAACAAGATAAACAACTCAAAGCCGATGGGGACTGCGTGCTGGCTTCGCCGCCATGACCGCAGCCTTGATCGCCTGGCCGGGTCCCGTCCCCGGAGCCGCCCCGCTCTTCGCCGAGGCGGCCGCATGAGTGCCGGTGCAGCGCGCCCGATCCGCCTGACCATGCAGGCCAACGACGTTCTTGCCGATGGGCTGAGCTGGTCGATTCTCGACGGCTACGTGCGCACCGCCGCCTGGGACGAAGGCGGTGAATCGATCACCCTGGGCGTCTGGGGGCCGGGCGAGTGGGTGACCAACACCTTCTCCACCCTGCGGCCGGTGGAGATGCAGTGCCTCTCGGCCGTGCGGGTGGAGCAGTTCGATCCGTCCCAGGTGGACATCCTCGAATTCCTGCAACTGCAGATCCGCAACACCGAGCAGATCTTCGAGATCAACCGCATCCGCAGTGCCGAGGATCGCCTGCTCTCCCTGCTGCGCTGGATCAGCCAGCGGTTCGGCCAGGTGAACAGCGTGGGCTATCGCCTCTCGCTCAAAGACATGAATCTCACCCACCGCAACCTCGCTGACATCTGCGGCCTCACCCGCGTCACCGTGACCTAGAACCTCAACCGCTACAAGGCCCTCGGCTGGCTGCAGGAAGCGGGGGAGGCCGACCTGATGATTCCCATCGCGGCATTCCGGCGCCTGCCGTGATCCAGGCACCCCCCATGCCTCTTCCCTGGCCCCTCCCCCTCCCCTGGGCCGGTTCGTCGGCGGTGGCCCCATGGCTCATCCTGGCGGCCTGCCTGGTGGGGGTCGTGGCCCTGCTCCACCGACGCCTGCCGCTGGAGATGCTGATCCTCGCCCAGGTCACCTATGCCGCGGGGCTGGTGGTTCTGGCGCTGGTGGCCCCGCGGGTGCTGCCCTCCCATCCCTGCCAGCCTCGGGCCGGTGCCCTGGCCAGCGGCTACGACATCCGCCCCTACCTCAGCGAACTGGTGGTCTCCCCCAACTCCCCGCTGATCGGCTCCAGCCTGGATGCCTCCCTGCTGCAGCACACCTTCGACGTGCGGGTGCTGGCCCTGATCCGAGGCGGCCAGCGCCATTGCCTTCCCCTGGGGGAGGAGCGGCTGCGGCCAGCGGACGTGCTGCTGGTGAAGGCCCGCCCCGAAGGGCTGATGGCCCTGCGGGAGGAGGAGGGGCTCGCCCTGGTGCCCGACGTCTCGATCCGGCTGGTGGAGCCGGAGGTGGCCGCGGCCGATCAGGACCTTTCGATCATCGAGGCGCTGGTGCCGGCGGGATCCCGGCTGATCGGCCAGAGCCTGCGGGAGGTGCGCTTCGCCCAGCGGTTCAACGCCGCCGTGCTGGCGATACGCCGCGGCGAAGGCCTCCTGCGCGACCGGCTGGGGAGGGTCGATCTGCGCCTGGGGGATGCCCTGCCGCTGCAGATGCCCCGTTCGGCGATCAAGGGCCTGGAGGGAAGCCTCGACCTGCTGCTGGCCGACGAGGCCCTGCCCGCCGACCGGCGGGATCGGCTCCCCTGGGCCCTGGGCTTCACCGCCGCCCTGCTGGTGCTGGGGCTGTGGCGCAGCGATGCCCTGGCGATCTGGGCCCTGCTGGCAGCGGTGGGTCTGGTGGCCGCCCGGGTGCTCACGCCGCAGGAGCTCTATGCCGCCGTGCGCTGGGAGGTGGTGGTGCTGCTGGCGGCCCTGCTGCCGCTGGCCCATCTCATGGGCCAGCTCGGTGCCGACCGCTGGCTGGTGGAGCACCTCACCGCCGCCGTGGGGACCTGGCCCCCCTATGGCCTGCTGCTGGCGCTGTATCTGATCACGGCCCTGGTCACCGAGGTGGTCTCCAATCAGGCGGCCGTGACCCTGATGCTGCCCCTGGGCCTCGGCCTCACCGCCCAGGCGGGCGTCAATGCCTGGGCGGCGATGGGGGTGATGACCTTCGCCGCCTCCCACAGCTTTCTGACGCCGATCGGCTACCAGACGAACACGATGGTGTTTTCCCTGGGCAACTATTCCTTCTTCGATTTCCTGCGCCTCGGCCTGCCGCTCACGCTGGTGCTGGCCTTGCTCACCCCCGCCCTCGCCCTTGGGCTGGTGTCGTGAGGGTCAGCCGGAGAACGACCTCAGCAGGCCCATGGCTCCGGTGTCGTGGAGGATGCGCCAGCCGAGCCAGATCAGGATGAACGGAAACACGCGGCTGGCATAGCGATGCAGCACCACCGAGATGCCCGGGAAGCGGGTGAGGTGGAAGGAGAGCAGCAGCCAGAGGGCGATGAAGCCGTAGAACACTGGAACCAGCACGGCGATCTTGCCCAGGGTGAGGCTGGCAAACAGGGGGATGTAGATGGTGAGGTTGTTGCTGCCGTTGGACACCGTCACCAGGCTGACGGAGTAGGCGTCGATCCCTCAGCACGGAGAGAAGGGAAGGGCGGCGTGAGGGGAAGCCGCGGCTCGAACCGGGGAGCTGGCGGATGGGCGGCTTGAGGGATGGCGCGGCCCCGCGGCCCCGCCACAGGGCGATCAGGCCGGTCAGGCCGATCAGGATCGGAAGCACCCCGAGCAGCCCGATCGTCTGCTGGGGAACGGCCAGTCCGAGGGCGAAACCCAGCAGGCTGATGCACAGCAGCGCGGTGAATCCCAGCAGCTCCCCCACCACCACATGGCGGGGCTGGAAGCTGCGATCCACCTCGCTGAAGAAACCGGTGAGGCAGATCGTGTCGTCGAAGGTGGTGGCCAGCCCTGCTCCGAATGCGATGTGCAGGGTTGTCCAGAGCCACTCCATCCCCGCCCGAAGCCCGCACCCCTTCAAGGCTTCGCAAACTACGGAGCGAGGGAGCCCTCGCGAGGTGGTTGAGATGACATCCGCGGGCAAGGCAAACGCCTTGCTCCTGCGTAGGCTCCTCCATGATTTCCCCGGGGCAATCCCTGGCCCAGGCCGTCGCGATGGCCCGTCTTCCCTTCCGCCGCTCAGGCCGCTCCGGCTTCGCTGCCATCGCCATCGGCTCCCTGCTGGTGGCCTTGTCCCTGCCCATCCGGGCCCAGACCCCTCCCCCACCGGCGGCCCCCAATCGCCAGCTCGCCTATCCGCCCGGCACCACTGCCGGCCTTGTCGAGCTCGCCCTCGTTCTGTTCGGAGGACTGCTGCTCTTGTCCCTGCTCGATCGTGTGCTCAACCGCCGGGCGGACCGGGCCGGTGATGCCTCCCTCGCCCAGGAGGCCCGCACCCTGCGTCAGCTGCGCATCGGCTACCCCGAAGGCATGACCTTCCTGGAGCAATTGCGGGAACAGCGGCTGCTCGAGCAGAGCTTCGGTCCCCTCGGCCTGTCGGTCAGCTGGTTTCCCTACCCCTCCGCCTCCTCACTGCTCTCCGACCTGGCAAGCGGCCGGATCGATTTCTGCGGCGGCGGTGGCACCGCCAGCCTGTTCTCCCAGGCGGACGGACACCTGTTCGTGCGGGTGGCGCGCGAGAAGTATCCCGATCTCCAAGGGGAGGCGATCCTCGTGCCTGAGGGATCCCCGATCCGCAGCCTTCCCGACCTCCGGGGCCGCCGCGTGGCCTTCGACGAGGGCTCCAGTGCCCATTACGTGCTGTGATCCGCGCCCTCCAGATCGTGGGGCTCAACTACGGCGTCGTGGAGGCGGTGCTGCTGCCCCAGAGCGAGGCCCTGCCGCTGTTCAAGCAGGGTCAGCTGGATGCCTGGGTGGTCTGGATGCCCTACGCGCCCGCCGGCTTCCGGCGGCGCTACCCCGGCCGCTCGATCGCCGATCTCAACGGCATCCTCGGCGATGCCGCCGGCCAGGAGGTTCCCACCCTCTACTACGCCACTCCGGAACTCGTGCGCGACAACCCGCGGGTGCTGAAGGCGATTCTCGAGGAGGTGAACGAAGCGGGCGTGGCGTACAACTCTCGGCAGCTCGAGCGGGCCGAAAGCCTCGACCCCGGTGGCGCCGACGAGGAAGGGATCGATCCGGAAACCATGGTGGCCCTGCGCCAGCGGGTGCTGGAGCGGGCGATCCTGCCGATCGACGAACCCACCCTGCGCAGCCTGCAGCACCAGGTGCAGGTGCTCCACGACCGCAGGCTGATCCGCAGCCGCATCAACGTCTTCGACGGCAGCTTCAGCCTGCGCACCCGCCAGAGCTGGACCTACTGAACCGGGCTTATCGAAGAAGTCCGGCCCCCAGCAGGGCCGCCCGCAGCAGGCCCACCAGGGCGGCGACCCCGATCAGCTGCAACACGCTCCAGCTTCGGCCCAGCAGCAGGGCAAGGGAGGCCAGCAGCAGGGCGAAGGCGCCGACATCCACGCGGCCGTTGGGAAGCAGCACGGGACCGGCGAAGAAAAGAGCCAGGCTCACGATCACGCCCACCACCACGGCCGTGATCGCCGTGAGCGGTCCGTCAAGCCGCAGGTCCTCGCGGCTGGCCTCCACCAGCGGAGCCCCCGCCAGGATGAACACGAACGTGGGCAGGAAGGTGAACCACACCACCACCAGCCCGGCGGCCAGCGCCCGCGCCAGGGTGCCGCCCTCGTGCCAGCCCCCCATGAAGCCCACGAAGGCCACCACCATGATCAGGGGGCCTGGGGTGGTCTCGCCGAGGGCGAGGCCGTCCACCATCTGGGTCGCGCTCAGCCAGCCGAAGTCGTTCACCGCCTCCCGGGCCACGAAGGGCAGCACCGCATAGGCGCCGCCGAAGCTGAGCAGGGCCACCTTCGAGAAGAAGCGGGCCATGGTGGCCAGCAGCCCGTTCCAGCCATCCGCCAGGCCCAGCGCCGCCAGCGGCACCCCCAGGGCCAGCCCTCCGGCCAGCAGGGCGAGGGCCAACCCACGGCGGGAGAAGCGGGCATGGGGCGGCGGTGGGGTCCGGTCGTCGTGCAGGGCGGGGGACGGTGGGGCGGTCAGGGCCGCTACCGCCCCCGAATGGGCGTGGCCCGCTGGGGCACGGCGGATCCAGTGGGGGCGGTAGCGGGCCGCCAGGGCTCCGAGCAGGGCGGCACCGCCCAGCAGCAGCGCATAGGGAAGGTGCAGCAAGGAAAGCCCGAGCAGGGCCGCCAGGGCGATGGCCACCAGCAGGGGAGTGTGCAGGGTGCGCCGGCCGAGGCGCCAGGCCGCCTGCAGCACGATCGCCAGCACGGCGGGCTTGAGGGCCCAGAACACGGCCGTGAGCAGCGGCAGCTGGCCCCAGAGGGCATAGATGCTGGCCAGGCTCAGCAGCACCAGCACCGACGGGAGCAGGAACAGGCCCCCGGCCACCAGGCCGCCCCGCACCCCGTGCATCAGCCAGCCCAGGTAGGTGGCCAGCTGAATGGCCTCCGGTCCGGGCAGGACCATGCAGTAGTTGAGGGCATGCAGGAAGCGGCGCTCCGAGAGCCAGCGGCGGCGCTGCACCAGTTCGCTGTGCAGCAGGGCGATCTGGCCGGCCGGACCGCCGAAGCTCACCCAACCCAGGTAGGCCCAGAAACGGCCGGCCTCCGTGAAGGTGACCGGCGCGGGGGGGGCCTCCGTGGTCACGGGCGAGCGATCCGTCGGCATGCGCGGGGGGAGGGCCGGGCCCACGGTAAGGAGTGAAAAGGGAGGGTCCCGCCCGTCAGCCGAGCGACTGGCGCAGGATCGGATCGAGCTGGCGCTGCTCCAGCAGGAAACCGTCATGGCCGAGATCAGTCTCGATCGTCGACCAGGTGACCCCGCTGCCGATCCCCCGGGCCAGTTCCTGCTGGCGATGGGGCGGGAACAGGCGATCCGAGCTCACCGCCACCACCCGGGTGCGGGCGGTGATGCACCCCAGGGCCTCGATCACTCCGCCCCGCCCCCGGCCCAGGTCGTGGCCGCTCATGGCCCGGGTCAGCACCCGGTAGCTGTTCGGATCGAAACGCTCCACCAGTTCGCTGGCTTCGGCATCGAGGAAGGCCGCCACGGCAGGCTCGGCCGCCTGGGCGAAACGCTGCTCCAGCTCCCGCTCGCAGCCGTAGGTGAGGCGTGCGATCGAGCGGGCCAGCCCGAGTCCCTGGCGCGGGCCCCCCTCGGGGTCGTCGTAGTAATCCCCGCCACCGAAACGGGGATCCGCCTCGATCGCCCGGATCTGGCAGAGGTGGTAGGCGATGTTCTCGGCGCTGCAGCGGGCCGGAGCGGCCAGCACCACCAGCCGGGCCACCCGCTCCGGATGGGACACGGCCCACTCCAGGGCCCGCATGCCCCCCATCGATCCCCCGATCACCGCATGCCAGCGCCGCACCCCGAAGGCATCGGCAAGGGCGGCTTCGGCGGCCACCAGATCGCGGATCGTGAGCTCTGGGAAGCGGCTCCCCCAGGGCCTGCCATCCGGTGATGCACTGGCCGGACCGGTGCTGCCGCGGCAGCCCCCCAGCACGTTCGGACAGAGCACGTGGTAGCGGTCGGTGTCGAGGGCCCGGCCCGGACCGATCAGCCCCTCCCACCAGCCCCCGGGGCCGCCGGCGTGGCTGTCGCCGCTGAACCCATGCAGCAGCAGCACGGCATTGGTGCGGTCGGCATCGGGCCGGCCCCAGCTCTCGTAGGACAGCTGGATCGGTCCGAAGCTGAGTCCCGACTCCAACAGCAACGGCCGGCCGCCCAGGAGCGTCAGGGCCTTTCGCCCGTCGGCGGTGCGCACCGGGGGAGGCATCAGGATCGTCATGGCAGCGCTGTTCAGGCCCGGGCACGGGCCTGGACCCAGGGACCGAAGAGCACCACCAGCCCGAGGGCCAGCAGCCCCAGCGACTGGGTGAAGGCGGCGGCGGCCATCAGCAGGCCGCCGCACACCATCTCGGTGAGGGGACGGCCGGCCGACTCCGGCTGGATCAGCGGCAGTCCGGCCGCCTCCCAGGCCTTGACGCCCCCGTCGAGGTGGCGAAGGTGCCGGTTGTATCCCGCCTGGCGCAGGGCCTCCGCCGCGGAGGCGGCCTGGGCGCTGCTGTCGGCCACCAGGATCAGATCGCCCTCGGGAGCCTCCCCGCTGACGAGAAGGCCGGAGGGCAGGCAATGGCTGCCGGGGATGCGGCCGCGGCGCTGATGGCGGCGGCTGCGCAGATCGAGGATCAGGGCTGAACCACCCCGGGCCTCCTCGGGCAGGCGGGCGGCAGAAAGGGCCGCCAGTTCACGGGGGGAGATGGCGCTGCTGGACATGGCAAACAGCCAGTTGTGAGCAGGATCCTGGCCCCGCCGGCCGTATTCCCCGGTAGCCCGAGTGACAAATGGTTGTAAGGGGGTCCGACGGCGGGGCTAGGCCTCCACCGGCTGCCTCTCCGGCAGGGCATGCTCCACCCGTTCCCCGTGGTCGTAGAGAACGGCCTCGCCCACGGCCAGGGGCTGCCAAACCTCGTCGCAGGTGAGCGGTTCGGTGCTGATCAGCGTCACCACGTCGTCGTGGCCGGCCAGTTCGGCGAAGTCCACGCTCAGGTCGGCATCCGCCAGGGTGGCCTGGGCGAACGGGGCCCGTCGGGTGAGGCAGTGCAGCCGGGTGCCGGCATAGGCGAACAACCAGCGCCCCTCGGCCATCAGGCAGTTGAAGATGCCCTGACGGGCCAGCTGCTCCGAGGCCCGCACCAGCGCCTGGAACACGGCATGGCGATCGGATGGGTCCACCCCCTGGCGCTCCAGGCCCTCCAGGATCCAGCAGAAGGCCGCTTCGCTGTCGGTGGTTCCCTCCGGCCGGAAGCGGCCCTGCAGGGGGATGTCCCCTTCCAGATGGCCGTTGTGGGCGAACACCCATTCCCGCCCTCCCCAGCGGTGATGGAACGGATGGCAGTTCTCCAGCGCCACGATGCCGCGGGTGGCCTTGCGGATATGGGCGATCGAGCAGTGGGCCCGCAGATCCAGCGACTCCACCTGGGCCGCGATCGGCGAGAAGGCGGCCGGGGCGTCCTCCCGGTACAGGTCCACCCCGTCGCCATCGGGGTCGAAGCTGGCCAGACCCCACCCGTCCCCGTGGTCACCGGTGGCCCCACCCCGACGGCGCAGGCCGTGGAAGGAGAAGCGCATGTCGGTGGGGGTGTTGGCGCTCAGGGCCAGCAGTTCGCACATGGGTCGCACATGGGGGCAGTCCGGATCAGCGGCTCGTGCGGAACAGTTCGTCCCAGAGTCCGCCGCTCTTGCCGAAGAAGGTTGTGTCGATTTTGCTCCAGCCGCCGAAATCCGCCGCGCTGAAGAGGGTTTTCACGGAGGCGAAGCGATCCTTCACCCGCGCCCACACGCCGGCATTCACCGGCCGGAAGCCCTCCTCGGCGAAGATCTCCTGGGCCGGCTCGCTGCTCAGGTAGGCGGCGAGGGCCTCGGCGGCCTTGCGGGTGCCCTTCTTGTCCACGTTCCTGTCCACTACCGCCACCGGGCCCTCGATGCGCACGTTCAGCTCCGGAACGAGGAAGGGGGCTTTGAGCTCACCCATTTTCTTCGCCAGGATCGCCTCGTTCTCGTAGTTCAGCAGCACATCACCCTGAGCCCGCTTGAGGAAGGTGTCGGTGGCTTCACGGGCATCCTTGGGCAGGTTGTCCACGTTGCGATAGACAGCGGTCACGAACTCCCTGGCCTGCTGCTCCGTGCCGCCGGTCTTGGTCACCGAACCCCACAGCCCCAGGAAGTTCCAGCGGGCGCCGCCGGAGGTCTTGGGGTTGGCGGTGATCACCGTCACGTCCGGACGCGCGAGATCCTTCCAGGTCTTCACGCCCTTGGGATTGCCGTCGCGGGTGAGGAAGGCCACCACCGAGTTGGTGATGATCGACTCATTCGGGAATTCCTTCTCCCAGCCGGGTTCGATCAGGCCGGCCTTCTGAAGCTTCTCCACGTCTCCCGCCAGGGCGAGCGTCGCCACATCGGCCTCGAGGCCGTCGATGATCGCGCGGGTCTGGCTGCCGGAGCCGCCGTAGCTGGTGCGGATGGTGAGGGTCTCGCCCGTCTTCGCCTTCCACTCCGCCTGGAACCTGGGCAGGATCCGGTCGTAGGCGCTCTTGGTGACGGCTTAGCTCACCAGCAGCAGCTCCTTACCCGAGCCGCTCTGGCCGCCGGCGCCTGAGCCGCCAGAGCCCTGACCGGTACCGGCAGCCCCCTCGCCGGGGGTGGATCCATCGCCGCAGCCCCCCAGCAGACTTGCGCTGCCCACCAGCGCAAGAGCGAGCAGGGCCCGGCGGCGCGGCAGGGCGCCGACAAGGGAACGAGCCGGGGAAGAAGAAACCACGGTAAGGCGATGGGAAACCGGGGTTGACCTTACACGCTTCCTCGTTGGGGAACTCGTCTTAGCGGCCGGAGTGCCGCCTGCAGCAAGCTGCGGTCGCGATGAAAAAGCCCCGGTCGCCATGCGACCGGGGCTTCAGGGATCCGCTGGGACGCGCCCAGCGGCGCTCTCGCATCACTTGGTCGCGGCGAAGATCTGATCCCAGAGGGCGCCCTTGCCGAAGAACTTTTTGTCGACGGAGGCCCAGCCGCCGAAGTCGCCCACCCGGAAGAAGGTAACGTTCGGGAAACGGCCGGCGGCATACGCCTTGCCTTCGGCAGTGACCGGTCGGATGCCGTTGTCGGCGAAGGCCTTCTGGGCGGGGGCGGTGTACAGGAAGCGGGCGAAGGCGGTGGCCGCCTGGCGGGTGCCCTTCTTGTCCACGTTCTTGTCGACGATGGCGATCGGCTGCTCGGTAAGCACGTTCAGGCTGAAGGTCTTCACCGGGGTGCTCCATTCGCCGTTGCGCCTGGCCAGGATCGCCTCGCTCTCCCAGTTCAGCAGCACGTCACCCTGCTTGCGCTTCACGAAGGTGTCGGTGGCCTCGCGGGCGTCCTTGGGCAGCACCTCGGCGTTCTTGTAGACGCCGGTGATGAAGCTCTTGGCCTGGGCCTCTGTGCCGCCACCACGGGTGATGGCTCCCCAGAGAGCGAGGAAGTTCCAGCGGGCGCCGCCGGAGGTCTTGGGATTCGCTAGCACCGACTCGACGTTCTTGTTGTCGAGATCCTTCCAACCGTTGATCTTCTTGGGGTTGCCGGGGCGGATGAAGGCCACCACGGTGGAGTTGGTGGCGATCGCGTTGTTGGGCAGTTCCTTCTCCCAGCCCGGATCGATCAGACCCTTCTCCTGGATCTTGAGCACGTCGGCGGTCATCGCCAGGCCCACCACATCGGCCTCGAGGCCGTCGATCACGGCGCGGGTCTGACTGCCGGAGCCGCCGTAGCTGGTCTTGACCTCCACGTCCTGGCCGGTCCTCTTCTTGTAATCGGCCACGAACAGGGGAATGATCTTGTCGTAGGACGCCTTGGTGACGGCGTAGGTCACCAGCAGGATCGTCTGCTTCTTGCCAGGCTGCTGGGCCTGGGCGCCGGCCTGCAGCAGCGCCTGGGTGCCGACCACGGCGATCGGGGCGGCCAGACCCGCCAGGGCCAGGCCGACGCCGGCCCGGCGACCCAGCCAGGAGGGGGTGTAAACCACGGTTGTCCGATTGGGGACTAAAGCAACGTATACAGCCCCCGACCGGACCGATGTCATTCGGGTTACATCGCCAGGGGTGCCGGAGAGCCCCTTCCCAGGGGCCCGGCGGCTGGCACAATCCCCACCATTGCGCCGTGGATCTCCATGGGTTTCAGCGCCAAGACCGAGTACGGACTGGTGGCCCTGCTGGAGCTGGCGGGCATCCACGGCCAGGGGGGCGTGCTGCAGGTGGCGGAGATCGCCCAGCGCCAGGGCATCCCCGACCGCTACCTGGAGCAGATGCTCACCAGCCTGCGCCGCGGCCAGATCCTGCGCAGCATCCGCGGCCCGCGGGGCGGCTATCAGCTGGCCCGCCCCCCCGCCGAGATCCAGGTGGCCGAGGTGGTGCAGTGCCTGGAGGGGGAAACCACCGCCCGCGGCTCGGGCCAGCGCGACACCCCGGAATCCGACGTGCTCGCTGCGCTGGAGGGGCGTCTCGACGCCGCCCGCCGCTCAATCCTCGAAGGCACCAGCCTGCAGGATCTGCTCGAGGAGCGCGACCGGCTGGTGCAGGCCCAGGCCATGTACTTCATCTAGGCGCCGAGCCCACCCCAGGTTCCTCCGGCCCCCGCTGCTTCGGCACCGGGGGCCTTCGTATGCGTTCAGCCGCTTGCATTCAGCAATAAAGCCCGCATGACCGATGGGGTTTATGTGCTAACTTGCTTTCATCTGCTAGCGGCCCATGTGCTGTTGTCGCCGAATGCCCTCCGCCGGCTCCCTGCCGGCCCCTCCGTTCCCCTCCATGACCTCCACCCTTCGCTTCCATGACCGCTTCACTCACTCGCCCGGCTCTCCGCCTCACCCTTCTTCCCGGTGACGTCCTGCCCGAAGGGCTGAACTGGCGCATCCAGGACGGCTACATCCGCACCGCCGCCTGGGACGAAGAGGGCGAATCCATCACCCTCGGCCTCTGGGGCCCCGGTGACTGGGTCACCAACGCGTACTCCGCCCTCCAGCCCGTGGAGGTGCAATGCCTCTCCACCGTCGTGGTGGAGCAGCTCGATCCCACCGACGACGAGATCCTCACCTTCCTCAAGCACCAGATCCGCAACACCGAGGAGATCTTCGAGATCAACCGCATCCGCAGCGCCGAGCAGCGCCTGCTCTCGCTTCTGCGCTGGATCGGCGGCCGCTTCGGGCAGGTGAGCAGCCGGGGCACGCGCCTGTCGCTCAAGGACATGAACCTCACGCACCGGGGCCTGGCCGACATCTGCGGCCTCACCCGCGTCACCGTGACCAAGAACCTCAACCGCTTCAAGACCCTCGGGCTGCTCCAGAAGGTGAGCGAGTCTGATC
>JBJTUJ010000164.1:0-4530 GCA_046080685.1 Cyanobium sp.
CGGCCTGGAGCGGCCCCCGCTCCCGCCAGACCCTCCCCGGTGGCGCCCGAGGCGTGCCCAGCCAGCTCGAACGACGCGCTGGCGGTGGAGCAGGCGCTGGCTGAGCCCGCCCGGCTCATGGGATCATGGCGTGACTCCGGATCACCGGGGTGATCACTTGGAGAGGTGGTCGAGTGGTTGATGGCTCCGGTCTTGAAAACCGGCGACCCGCAAGGGTCCGTGGGTTCGAATCCCACCCTCTCCGTTCAGCAGACGCCCTTTGCTGCAAGGGGTTCAGCCCTTAGGGGGGTGCAGAAAAACCCAACCCGGAGCCCATAGGTCTGTCTCGAGGCCCGAGATTCAAGTGGTTCTGCCTATTCGAAGCGTCCCGGCCCACGCCATGCTCGAGAGAACGTTCGCTCCAGCGGGGGCTTACCGGCTCAAGGCGGGTGCTTGCGAGATTTTTTCAGCAGCCTCCTCGGCCGTGGCGCCTGCTTCGAGCCCAAGCACACTAGATTGCACCGATGTACTCGGGTGACTGCATGGCTACCACCGTGCGACTGGAGCCCAGCACGGAATAGCGCCTCAACTATCTGGCCCAGGCCACGGGCCGCACCAAGGCCTTCTATCTGCGCCAGCTGATCGAGCAAGGCCTCGACGACCTGGAGGACGCCTATCTCGGCGCTGCCGTGGCAGAACGAGTCCGCCTGGGCCAGGAGAAGACCCATACCCTCGACGAAGTCGTGGCAGAGCTTGGCCTGGACCCTTCGGATCTCCGAGACGGCAAAGCGCCAGCTCAAGAAGCTGGACCGCTCCACTGCTCAGATCTTGCTTCGCTATCTGAACCGGGTGTTGCAGGAAGCTGAGGACCCCCGCCAGCGCGGCAAGGCTCTGACCGCCAACCTGGCTGGCCTCTGGCGCTACCGGATCGGCGACTATCAAGTGATCTGCCAGATCGAGGAACAAGCCCTGATACTGCTAGTGGTCAAGGTTGGCCATCGCAGTGATGTGTATGAACTGAAGATTCCGCCAGCCCCTGGGGTCCTCTCACCCCAGGCCGCCCAGCCGGATCAGCGCACCCACCACCACAAAGGCGATCGCCAGGGCGGTGATCGCGCGGATATGCCAGGCCAGGCCGGCCAGGTTGTCGTGGGTGGGCTGGGAATCAGTTGCAGCCGGGCGTGGATTGCCAGGGCGGCGGTTGCGGCCAGCAGCATCAGCTTCACCCCCACCAGCATCCCGATCGGGTTGGCTGGATTGAACAGCCCATCGAAGCCAGGGCATGGACGGTCACCAGCAACGCAAAGGCGGACATGGCGGCACCTGGGGCTGCTTCCACGATGCAGGCTCAAACGCCGCCGCCAGTGCTACCCAATCCGCCCATTCTTGATCGACGAATGCTGAACCAGCAGGATCAGAATCCGCAGGTGGGCCCACGCGATTGATTCACACGTTTCAACAACACACGTCATCAACACATGTTGTCAACACACTGCCTGCATGACCCACCCTCATTGATCCTCTCTAACCACCTTTTATTGACCATCACTTGACATTGTTGGTCGTGCTCCGCTTATGCGGCAGATCGGCGGCGTCAGTTTCCACTGAGCAACGGCAGGGGGATGATCAAACCACGCGTTCTGTCATTCTTCATGTCGGATGCATTCGGTGACTATCTGCGCACGATCGGGCGGATCCCGATGCTCACCCCGGCGGAGGAACTGCACCTGGCGGTGGTGGTGCAGGAGTGGCTCACCCACCCCCACTCCGACGAGGTCCTCGAGCGCCGTGGCCGTCGGGCGATGAAGCGGATGGTGACGGCCAACCTCCGGCTGGTGGTCTCCGCCTGCCGCCCCCATCAGCAGCGGGTGCAGCATCAGGGCCTCGATCTGATCGACCTGGTGCAGGCCGGCAATCTCGGCCTGATCCGGGCGGTGGAGCGCTTCGATCCCACCCGTGGCTACCGCTTCTCCACCTACGCTTACTAGAGGATCCGTCAGGCCGTCGTTCGCCACATCCAGGATCACGGCAGCGCGATCCGCATCCCTCCCCAGGTGATGGATCTGGCACGCAAGGTGGACAACCTGCGCAGCGGCTCCAGGGGGGCCATGCCCCTGGCCTCCATTGCGGCGGAACTGGGCGAAAGCGAGCAGCGGCTGTCCTTCGTGCTGCGCACGGTGCAGAACAGCCGCGCCCTCTCCCTCGATCAGCCCCTGGGGGAAGGGGATGCCGACGGCAGCCTCCTGGATCGGGTCGGCGATGGCCGCGAGGCGCACGAACTCCGGAGCTACAACTGGCTGCATATGGAGGTGGCGAAGCTCTCGAGCCTGGAACGCCAGATCCTCGATCTCCGCTACGCCAGCGAGCCCGGCCTGACCCTGAAGATGGCCTCCGAGCAGATCGGCATTCCCCGCGACCGGCTCAAGCGGATCGAGCGCCGGGCCCTCGACAAGCTGCGGCAGAGGGTGGCGCCCATGCTTCACCCGGCCTGAGGCGAGGCCATCGCAGGGCCGGGATCGCAGGGATGCAGCTCCAGACCCTCCGAACTGGACGTGCATCGGGCCAGCAGATCGCTCACGGTCAGGGCCCGCGAGAACAGATAGCCCTGGAAACGGTGAACGCCCAGCTCTTCCAGCTGGGCCAGCGTGTTGGCGTCATCCACACCTTCCGCCACGATCTCCATGCCCATCGAAGGGGCCATCCCCGCCATCATCCTCACGATCTGACGGGCCAGATCATCGCTGCGCATCGCCATCACGAAGGACTTGTCGATCTTCACCTCATCGGGCTCCAGACTGGAGAGAAGATGCAGCGAGGAGTAACCCGTGCCGAAGTCATCCAAAGACAGCCTCATCCCCATGCTTCGCAGGGCCTTCAGATTGGCCAGCACCACCGTGTTGCGCTCGATCACCGATCGCTCCGTGAGTTCGATCGTCAGGCGTGCAGGAGCGATCTGACGGCGTTCGAGCTGACGCTCCAGTCGCTCCACCAGGCCCGGATCCGAGAGAATGGATGGTGCGAGATTGAGGGAGAGGCGTGGAGCACCAGCAGCCACCCCAGGCCGATCACACCATGATCCAGTTCGGCATAGCGCTCCAGCGAAACCTCCAGCAGTTCGTTGCCGAGCAACAGGATCTGGCGGTGGCGCTCCGCCAGATCGAGGAACAGCTCAGGCGAGATGGGTCCCAGATTCGGATGCTCCCAGCGCGCCAGGGCCTCCACCCCGTGGAGCCGACCATCCGCGGCCACGATGGGCTGGAACACCACATTGATGTCGTGATCCCGCACGGCCTGGATCAGATCGACGTAAAAGCGATAGTTATCGAGAGGGGCAGAGCTCTCGCCCACATCGAAGATCGCGATCCGGGTGTGCTTGTGCTGCTTCGCCCGTGACATGGCGATGTCACAGCGCTTCATCGTGAGTTCGGCCTTGCCCTCCTCGAGCGTTTCGAGGTCGATGCCGATGCTGATGCTCAGCTGCAGTTCCACACCGGGCAGGTGCACAGGCGCCTCGAAAGCACTGGCGATCCGGCTGGCCAGGCTGAAGGCGGCCGCCCGGGCATCCCGCTGATTGAGACCATCGCCATCATCCTGCACCACGAGCATGGCGAACTCATCGCCCCCATAGCGAGCCAGGAAATCGCCACTCCTCATGCCCATCTGCAGGCGATCGGCGACCACCACCAGCAGCGCATCGCCGATGGCGTGACACTCCTATGGATTGTCAAGTGCCTCGTTCCCCTCGGCCGATGGGTCAGGAGATGCCGGATCTGACCAGCTCGGCCACGATGGCCGTGAACCATCGCTGGCCACGCCGTGGAACAGGTCACCAGCTCCAGCGAACTGCTGCTCTGGGAGGCCATCGACCAGGTCCGCCAGGCAGATGACGGACATGAGCTCTCTCTTGATGAGCTGGCGGAGTGTGTGATCGCCGCTCTGGGTTCATCGCTGTCACTGCAGCAGATCTGCAGAGCGGCTGATGGCCTGCTGCACCTCGCCGACGATCCCAGCCAAGGGAGCGCGGCAAGGCAGGTTCCTGTGGTCGATGTGCAGGCCGTTCAGGAGAGGGCGCTGAATCTTCTGGACTGGCAGGAGCTGGAAGATGACGACGATCGCAGCGATGTCCAGAAGCTGATCGACAACGCCACCGATGCCGACACCGTGCTGGTGCGTGATCCCACCACTGCCCCCGAGCTGCAGGAGATCGGGATCCTGGAGCTTCTGCAGCGCTATCCCTGTCGCGGGAGCGAGGCCCGCTGGAGCCCCGATGACGCGATCGCCTTTCTGGAAACCAAGACCCGCTGGCTGGATGCAGCGCTGGAGAGCTTGGAGACCGATGGCGAGGCCATTGGTGCTGACAGCGATCTGATTGAGGCCAAGGCCGTCGTCCTCGTCGTGCCAGAGCAACCTGGCCATGCGCTGCGGACCGAGCTGCATGACGTGTCTTGATCAGCAACAAAGCGCCGCACCACTGGAATACCTGAGGCCGCATAGAGGCATATCTCCCTTGGCGCCTCGCTTATGTGCCCTCATTCAGGGCCGGACGTCAGA
>JBJTUJ010000165.1:0-15998 GCA_046080685.1 Cyanobium sp.
TCGGCCACGCCGACAGCGGGAGCGCGCCGCTCGACCTTGAGCAGGAGCTGGCCCTCACCGATGCATGGTGGCGTGCCGCCAACTACCTGGCGGTGGGGATGATCTACCTGCGGGCCAATCCCCTGCTGTCCGAACCTCTGCGTCCCGAGCAGATCAAGAACCGCCTGCTGGGTCACTGGGGCTCGAGCCCTGGCCAGGCCTTCATCTGGGCCCATGCCAACCGGGTGATCCGCCATCACGATCTCGACATGATCTTTCTGTCGGGACCCGGACACGGCGCTCCCGGCGTGCTGGGACCCACCTACCTGGATGGCAGCTATAGCGAGGTGTATCCCGACAAATCCCAGGACACCGAGGGGATGGGGCGATTCTTTAAGCAGTTCTCCTTCCCTGGCCACATCGGCAGCCACTGCACCCCTGAAACCCCCGGCTCGATCCATGAGGGGGGCGAACTGGGCTACGTGCTCTCCCACGCCTGCGGCGCGGTCTTCGACAACCCGGATCTGATCGCCCTGGCCTGCGTTGGTGATGGTGAAGCCGAGACCGGCCCCCTGGCCACCTCCTGGCACATCAACAAGTTTCTCAACCCGATCAGCGATGGTGCCGTACTGCCGGTGCTCCATCTGAACGGCTACAAGATCGCCAATCCCACCCTGCTGGCACGCATCCCCAGATCGGAGTTGGAGAGCTTGATCCGTGGCTATGGCTGGGATCCTCTGTTCGTGGAAGGGAGCGATCCGATGCCGATGCATCGGTCCATGGCCGCCGCCATGGACCAGGCCATCGGCAGGATCCAGGCCATCCGGGAGGAGAGCCGCCGCACCGGTGAGGCTGTGCGCCCCGCCTGGCCGATGATCGTGTTGCGCACCCCCAAGGGGTGGACCGGGCCCAAGGCGCTGGGCGACAAGAAGATCGAAGGATTCTGGCGCGCTCATCAGGTTCCCCTGCCGGCGCCGAACAAGGACCCCGAGCAGCTGAGGATGCTGGAGGACTGGATGAAGAGCTATCGGCCCTGGGAACTCTTCGATGGCAACGGCACCCTGGTCCCTGAACTTCGTGCCCTCTCCCCCACCGGACCACGCCGGATGGGCTCCAATCCCCATGCCAACGGCGGTCTGCTGCGCCGCAAGCTCCAGTTGGCTCCGATCGCCGACTACGCCGTGCCGGTGGAGATGCCGGGTGCCACGGAAGCGGAGAACACCTACCCCCTCGGGGAGCTGTTAAGGGACACGATCAGCCGCAACCCCAACTCCCTGCGTGTGTTCGGGCCCGATGAAACTGCTTCGAACCGCCTGCAGGCGATCTATGAGGTGAGCAAGAAGGTGTGGATGGAGGATTTCCTGCCCGAAGACCTCAACGGCAGTGAGCTATGCCGCGAGGGCCGGGTGGTGGAGATGCTCTCGGAGCACACCCTGGTTGGGATGATGGAGGGTTACGTGCTCACAGGCCGCTACGGCTTTTTCCACACCTACGAGGCCTTCGCCCATGTGATCGCCTCGATGTTCAACCAGCACGCAAAATGGCTGGAATCCTGCATCCATCACGCCCCCTGGCGGGCACCGATCGGAGCCTGGAACTGCCTGATCTCCTCCACGGTGTGGCGCCAGGATCACAACGGCTTCACCCACCAGGATCCCGGCTTCATCGATCTGGCCGGCAACAAGAGCGGCGAAGTGGTGCGGGTGTATCTGCCTGCCGATGCCAACTCTCTGCTGGCCGTTGCCGAGGAGGCACTGATGGAAACCAATGTGTGCAACATCATCGTTTCCGACAAGCAGAAGCATCTGCAATACCTCAGCCTCCAGCAGGCCCGCCAGCACGTGGCCAAGGGAATCGGCCTCTGGAGCTGGGCCAGCAACGACGACCAGGGCACCGAGATGGATGAGCCTGATGTGGTGATGGCCTGCGCCGGTGATATCCCCACCAAGGAGACGCTGGCAGCCGTCGAGATCCTGCGGCGCGAAATCCCCACCCTGCGGGTTCGGGTTCTGAATGTGGTGAAGCTGTTCGCCCTCACCGAACCCAAGGAACATCCCCACGGCCTGAGCGACCGCGACTTCGACACCCTGTTCACCACCGACAGGCCCGTCATCTTCAACTTCCACGGCTACCCCTGGCTGATCCACCGCCTCACCTACCGCCGCCGCAACCACGCCAACATCCATGTGCGCGGATACAAGGAGAAGGGCAACATCAACACGCCGCTCGAGCTGGCGATGAACAACCAGATCGATCGCTTCAACCTCGTCATCGACGTGATCGATCGGGTTCCCGGCCTGGGTTCGCGTGCCGCCCACGTGAAGGAGCGGATGAAGGACGAAATCCTCGCCAACCGCACCTACGCCCATGAGCACGGCATGGATTCCCCCACCGTCACCGACTGGCGCTGGGGCGGCGGCGCCCCTGCCTGAGATGACCCATCCCGATCCCTCCGCCCGGCCGGAGGGGGCGGTGCTGGTGCTCAATGCCGGCAGTTCGAGCTTCAAGGCCCGGCTTCTGGCTTCCGATGATGGGGTGCTCTGGCAGGGGTCCACCGGCTGGGATGCCACTGGGGGCTCCCAGGGCCCTGACGTGGCCCAGGTGTTGGGGGAGTGGCTGGTGCCGGCGCTGGAACCCTGGCGGGAATCGATCGCTCTGGCGGGCCATCGGGTGGTGCACGGCGGCGAGCGGTTCACAGCCCCCACCCGCCTCACGCCGGAGGTGCTGGCGGAGCTTGAAGCTCTCGTACCCCTGGCACCGCTCCACAACGGGCCCGGGCTGCAGGTGATGCGCCATCTGGCGGCCGTCTGGCCCGAGCTGCCCCAGTGGGCCTGTTTCGACACCGCCTTCCACGCCACCCTGCCAGCCGCCGCCCGCACCTATGCCCTGCCGGAGGACTGGCGCGCCCTGGGGCTGCGGCGCTTCGGCTTCCATGGCCTCAACCACCAGCACGTGGCCGAAACGGTGAGACGCCGCTTCGGTGTCACACGCCCGGACACGGGCCGGGGCGAGGGGCCCCTGCGGCTGATCAGCTGCCACCTCGGCGCCGGCTGCTCCCTGTGCGCGATCGCCGGCGGCCGCAGCATCGCCACCACCATGGGCTTCACCCCCCTGGAGGGACTGGTGATGGCCCGCCGCAGCGGATCGCTCGATCCCGGCCTGCTGCTGCACCTGCTGCGCCTCGGCGTGGCGCCCGCCGAACTCGACCGGGTGCTGAACGGTGAGAGCGGCCTGCTGGGCCTCTCCGGCCTCAGCGGCGACATGCGCGAGCTGCGGGCCGCCGAGGCGAGCGGCCATCCGGGCGCCGCCCTGGCCCTGGCGGTGTTCCAGTTCTCCCTGCTGCAGGCGATCGGCGCCATGGCCGCCAGCCTCGGCGGTGTGGACGTGATCGCGCTCACCGGCGGTATCGGCGAACACGACGAGACGCTGCGCGGCGCACTGGTCGAATCGCTCGCCTGGCTGGGACCCTGTGAGCTGATCGTGGTGCCTGCCGATGAGGAGGGTCAGATCGCCCGTTCCTGTCGAGCCGCCACCTCCTGCTCACCTCAAGCCTGTCCTCCTCCTCCCTGACATCCCCCAGCCTGCTCGACTGCGACGCGATCTTCCTCTCCGATCTGCACCTGGGCTCGAACCAGTGCGAGGCCAGGGATCTGGAGCACTTCCTCGAGCTGCTGCGGCCCCGTCGTCTCTACCTGGTGGGCGACATCATCGACCTGCAGGCGATCCGCTACAACGCCAGCGTCGATGATGCCTTTCTGCGCGACGCCGTGGCCCTGGCCATGGACGCCGGTGGGGACGCACTCGCGGGATTGATCGAGACCGGGGAACTGGGCGGCCGCCGGCTGCTGCGGGCCTCCCATCGCCGGGTGCTGGAGGGGCTGCGCCGGCTGCTGGAGGAGGGCTGTGAATTGATCTACGTGCCGGGGAATCACGACGCCCTGCTGCGCCGCCATGCCGGCGTGCTGCGTCCCGGGATCACGGTGCTGCTGGAGGACGTGTACATCACCCCGACCGGCCTGCGGCTGCTGGTACGCCATGGCGACGAATACGACCGGCTGCTGCGCCTGCACACGGGCCTCAGCCATGGCCTGATGCAGGTGCAGGAGCACTACAGCGCCTGGGTGAACGGGCTGCGCGCCCTGCTTCCCCTGCCGCCCCCCGGCCAAGCCACCGGCGGCAGCGAGGGCAGCACCGGGCCGGAGGCGATCCTCGAAGCCGCCGCAGCCCTGCTGGCCTCCCATGGCGACTGGCCGGTGCCCCTTGGACACGGGCTGGATGCCTCCGGCGGCTTCTCGCTCGCCTTTGCCCTGGAACGGGCCCTGAAGCACCGCAGCGGCCACGACCGGCTGATCAAGCGCATGCTGTTGCGCCATCTCGAGCGCGAGAACCGCCATCGCCGCCTGGACGGGGTGATCAACGGCCATACCCACATCCCCGAAGCGAGCGCCTTCGCCTGGCCGGGGGAGGTGGAGGCCGGCGACCAGCGGCCCTGCCACCTGCAGGTTTACAACGACGGCAGCTGGGCCCGCAGCCAGCCCCGCCTCGGCCGCACCGCCCTGGTGGTGGGCCACGACGGCGCCATCGGCATGGTGCGCTACGACCGCCGCAGCGGCATCACCCCCTTCCGTCCGCCCCGCTTCCCCTTCAACACCTACCCCCAGCGCCCATGCCCCGTTTGCGGGGCGCCGGTGTCCGTGCTGGATTCGCTGACGGCCTGAGGCCGGAAGCCAGCCATCCGCGCGGGAGCCGGGGCATGAAAAAGGGGGCGGCCCAACCGCCCCCCGGGAGTGATGGGCGGCCAGAGGCCGCTGCGCTCACTTGCCGATCAGGTCAACCGCCTTGCGGGCGTTGCTGAGGATCACACCCTTGAGAGGCACGTAGCCGAGGTCGTCGGCTTTGCTCTGGGCGGGGCCGAGCAGATATTCCATCGCCTTCTGGATGGTGGCCGCCTTGGCGCCGTTGCCCTTCTGGTAGGCGAGGATCCAGGTGAGGGTGGAGATCGGGTAGCTGGCAGCCCCGCCGGGGTTGGCGTCCTCACCGGCAAGCATCGAATTGAGCTTGATGTTGTTGAGGGCGGCGGCCCCGCTGGTCAGGTTGGGCTTCACGAAGGCACCCGATTTGTTCTGCAGAGCGGCGGCACGGATATTGCCCTTCACGAAGGCCTGGTTCACGTAACCGATCGCACCGGGGGTGTTGGTGATCAAGGCGGCCACGCCTTCGTTGCCCTTGCCGCCCACGCCCACAGGCCATTTCACACTCTTGCCCTCACCCACCGTGCTCTTCCACTCGGGGGAGAAGGCCGAAAGGCTGTTGGTGAAGGCGAAGGTGGTGCCGGAGCCATCGGAGCGGTGGGCCACCGTGATCGGCCCCTTGCCGCACTTGAGGGCCTCCCAGGTCTTGATGTTGCCCAGGAACACATCCACCGCCTGCTTCTGGGAGAGACGGAGGTTGGGGCAGTCGGACTTGTTGTAGGCCACGGCGACGGTACCGCCGACGGCCGGGAACTGAACCACGCCACGGCTCACCTTGGCTGCCTCGGCGGGCTTGATCGGTTCGTCGGTGGCGGCGAAATCCACGGTGCCGGCCAGGAACTGGCGCACGCCGGCGCCCGATCCCACCGACTGATAATTGACCTTGACGCCCGTGCTGGCGAGGCTAGTGAATGCGCTCTGGTAGAAGGGGGCCGGGAAGGAAGCACCGGCGCCATTGATCGTGGCCTGGGCCAGCGCCGCGGCCGAGGCCAGGGTGCCGGCACCGAGGGCGGCGGCCGTGCCGAGGGTCAGGGCCTTCTTGGCGAAGGTCATCGAAAAGCCATTCGAATGAGCATTACATGGCTAGGTGCCCGCCCTCCCCGAGGTCGTTAGGGCTCGGTTAAGGCACGCTCAAGATCCCTGGCCATCGGCCGCCGGGGCGCCCAGGAGGTCGGCCAGCAACCCGTGGCGGCAGTGGGGACGCTGCAGCTCCCGGGCCTGCTCGCGCCAGCGGCTCCAGCACTCGGCCGAGCGGCTCGCCAGAAGATCGTGCAGCTGCGGCAGGCTGTCTGCCAGGCGGCCCGGCAGCTGGTCGTCGATCGCCCGGCGCAGAACCTCCAGGTCGTTGAGTTCCCCCAGCAGGTCCTGCAGCCCCTGGAAGCGGCGCACCCAGGCCTCCCCCGCTTCCCCGTTGAGCGGCTGCAGATTCTCCAGGCAGTAGCGGGCGCTCTTGCACTGCTTGCGCAGATCATGCACCGATTCCGGATCGGCGCCGGCCTCCTTCACGAACCAGCCGGGGTGGACCGCCAGGGCCGACAGCAGCGGGGCCTGCCATTCCACCCGCCACGCCGCCACCGGCTCAGCCCCCAAGGCGGTGAAGGTGGGCTGCTTCAGCCATCCCTGCAGCCTCTCCAGCAGCTTGAGATAGCCCCCACTGGTGAGGGTGTCGGCCAGTTGCTCGCCGGCGAGGCTGCGCTCCCGCCGCAGCTGCCGCAGCACCGGCTTCAGGGCCCGGGCCTCCACCTCCGGCAGCTGGGGAATCAGCTCCTGATCCAGGCGGGCCCGCAGCACGTCGAGGTCGCGGGCCATACCCAGCCGCCGGGCCGCCTTGGCGATCCGTGCATCACCGACACCTCCCGGCAGCACAAGGGCCGGACCGAACTGGCGCAGCACTGTGCGCAGACGCCGCATCGCCACGCGCATCCGATGCAGCGGTTCGGGATCACCGCCGTCTTCGATCACCGGACCCTGCAGCTCCACCAGCCGGCGCACGTTCTGCTCCAGCCGCTGGCGGGCCCAGTCACCGTTGCTGGGACCGGCGGCGGGGCCCAGCGCCGGAGCCGCTCTTTCGATCACGCTCTGCATCCCTCCCTCCCTTCGGTCTCCGGCAGGGAAGACCTCCACATCGATCCTGGATCCGCCTGTCGCCCCGAGGGTTAAGAAAAGGTTGTGAATCCCGCTCCTGGCCCGTGCAGATGGGGTGCACGGCCCAGCGGAGCTTCATCTCACCTTGGCCTTGGACTGCCTACATTCAGTTGTTCTTGGTTAGCTGCCGTGGGCCCCAGCGTGTCCGACGCCAATCCCGACCCCAGCGTCGATGACGGTTCCGAGGTGCGCTCGCCGATGGAAGCCCACGGCAGCTACCGAGGGGCCGACTGGAGCCCGCAGCGCCTGATGTTCCACCAGAACCTGGAAACCTTCGCCGAGCGGGTGGGGCTGATCGTGGCCCTGCAGAGCAACGGCAAGCTCAGCCAGGAGCAGGCCTATGCCCGCATCCGCCGCATGTGGAAGGATCTGCGCTCCAGCAAGGATGAACTCCTCGATGGCTCCGGCAAACGCAAGGACGCCGACAAAGGCAACGGCGGCTGAAGGGCCTTCCCTCAGCCGGGGCCGGCGACCCCCGGGATGTAGCGCCGCTCGTGGGGCTGGCCGCGCAGCATGCGGTTCCAGTACAGCCAGGGCAGCACGCTGGTCTTCACCACCCACATGCTCCAGCGCTCCTTGGTGGGATCGAGCGGGAACGAGGGCACGGGCTGCTGCACGTAGTTGAACTCGGCCATGATCGTCTTGCCGTTGCCCGTGATCAGCGGACAGCAGCTGTAGCCGTCGTAGCGAGCGCTGAGGGGCTGGCCGTCGAGCAGGGCCAGCAGGTTGCTCACCAGCACCGGCGCCTGCCCCCGCACCGCCGCCGCCGTCTTGGAGTTGGGCATGCCGGAGACATCGCCCAGGGAGAAGACGTTGGCGAACCTCTTGTGTTGGAGGGTGTGGGGATCCACCTCCACGAAGCCGCCGGGGGCGCCTGTGGCCAGGGCGCTGGTGGCCACCACGTCGGGCGCCGCCATCGGCGGGGTGACGTGCAGCAGCTCGTAGGGGATCACCACCTCCAGCGGCTCCTCCTCGCCGTCGCGCCATTCGCGCGTGGGCGGCACCGCGAAAACCGCCTCCTTGCTCTCCGGCCGAACCGCCTTGAGCACGTGGCCGTAGCGAGCGTCGATGCCGCGGCGGGCCACCACCTCGCGCAGGGGGGCGGCATAGGTGGGCACGCCGAAGATGCCGGGGGTGGCGGTGGCGTAGATCACCGTGGTCTTCGCGGCCACGGCGGGATCGCGCCGGAACACGTCGTCGGCGAGGTAGGCGATCTTCTGGGGCGCCCCCGGGCACTTGATCGGCATCGGCGGGCAGGTGAACACGGCGTTGCCGCCGCGGAAGGCCTGGATCGCCTCCCAGGTGTAGGGAGCGTGCTCGCGGGAGTAATTGCTGCACACGCCGCCCTTGCCCAGTGCCTCCTGCAGCCCCTCGATCGCCTCCCAGCAGAGCTTCATGCCGGCGGCCACCACCAGCACGTCGTAGGCCAGGGTCTGTCCACCTGTGGTGGTGACCGTGCCGGCGGCCGGATCGAAGCCAGCCGCCCCTTCCCGGATCCAGCTGACGCCCTTAGGGATCAGACCGGCTTCGGAGCGGCGCGTCTGCTCCATGGTGAACACCCCGCCGCCCACCAGGGTCCAGCCGGGTTGGTACCAGTGATCGTTTTCGGGTTCGAGGATCGCCACCTCGAGCTCCGAGCGCGCCCGCTTCAGCTGGCTGGCGGCCGTGAGGCCGGCGGCTCCGCCGCCGACGATCAGGATCTGGTGCTGGGACATGAAGCGCTGCGAGATCCGGGTGCCCTGATGACTTCATTAGACCCGTGGGCCGGGCAAGACGCCAACGCTGCGCAGGGCAGGGTGAGCGAACCGTGGCGATCCGTTACGTGGGGACCGGGGGCGACGCGGTGGATGTTGCAGCTGATGCCGCGAACCGTCCTCGCAGTAGCCACCGACACACACTGAAGACAATCCCGCGGAACCGGCCATGTTCCTGAAACTCCGTCACGACGAAGCCTCCAGCATGGTGGAGGTGCTTGACCTTCCCCAGCTGTTCGATCCCTTTCAGGGCAACGTGCAGGCCCGCCTCCACGGCGGCGAGGAACTGCAGGATCCCGCCGCCTATGCCAAGGGGGATCTGGTCTTCCCCTCCGGTGAGGAACTGCCCCGCTGCTGGGTGGATGCCCAGCACCGCCGCTGAAGAGGGCTGGAGGGCGTTCCTGAGGACCGCCGGTCGCCGGTGGTGTGGTTCGAGGCACATCGGGGCCCGGCCAGGAGATCATCGAGCCCACCAGCGGCAACACCGGCATCGCCCTGGCCTTTGTGGCCGCAGCCCTCGGCATCCCCGTCACCCTCACGATGCCGGAGACGATGAGCCTCGAGCGGCGCAAGCTCCTGGCTGCCTGTGGAGCGCGCCTGGAGCTCACCGAGGGGGCCAGGGGCATGCCGGGGGCGATCGCCCGAGCCCAGGAGATCGCCGCCTCCGATGCCCATCGCTACGTGCTGCTGCAGCAGTTCGCCAATCCGGCCAACCCTCGCATCCATCACGACACCAACGGCCCCGAGATCTGGACGTCCACCGAGGGTCGCTTCGATGTGCTGGTGGCCGGGGTCGGCACCGGGGGCACGATCACCGGCGTCAGCCGCTATGTGAAACGCACCCTGGGACAGCCGCTGGTGTCCGTGGCGGTGGAGCCGCTCGAGAGCCCGGTGATCAGCCAGACGCTCCGCGGCGAGACCGACAAGCCCGGACCCCACAGGATCCAGGGCATCGGCGCCGGTTTCGTGCCGGCCAACCTCGAACTCAACCTCGTGGATCGCGTCGAGCAGGTGAGCAGCGCGGAAGCCATCGACGTCGCCCGCCGCCTGATCCGCCAGGAGGGCATCCTGGCCGGGATCTCCAGCGGTGCCGCCGTTGCCGTTGCGGCACGGCTTGCCCGGGAGGAGGCCTTCGCCGGCAAGACGATCGTGGTGGTGCTGCCGGATTCCGGTGAGCGCTACCTCAGCACGGTGCTGTTCGAGGGGGTCTTCAACGACCAGGGCCTGGCGCCATGAGCGTGGAGGGATGGGATCTCGCGGCGGTGGTGAGCCAGCTGCGGCAGATCAGGGAGGGCCTGCCGCCGTCGGGCCGTTCCGTGCTGCAGCCGGTGCCCCTGCCCTCCCGGCAGGTGCTCAGCACGGTGGTCGACGATCTGGCGGCCGCCCTCTTCCCCCAGCGACTGGCGCTGCCGGAATCACGCCAGGCGGGCCGGGCCCTGCCGCAGGACAGCACCGACTACTACGTGGGCCACACTCTCGATGCCTGCCTGCGCAGCCTGCGCGACCAGATCCAGATCGAACTCGCCGTGCTGCAGCGTGAGAACGATCCCGGCGCCGATCGCCCCCCTGGCGATCTGGTGGAGCGCAGCGCCCATGCGATCACGCGAGAGTTCGCCCTGCAGCTTCCGAAGATCCGCACGTTGCTGGATTCCGATCTGGAGGCGGCCTTCCGGGGTGATCCTGCCGCCCTCAGCCTGGACGAAGTGCTGGCGTGCTATCCGGGCGTGAAGGCGATCACATCCCATCGTTTCGCCCATGCTCTGCACAGCCTGGGGGCGCCGCTGGTGGCGCGCATCATCGCCGAGATTTCGCATTCCGCCACGGGTGTGGATATCCACCCGGGAGCGGTGATCGGCGCTAGTTTCTTCATCGACCATGGCACCGGGGTGGTGATCGGAGGCACGGCCGTGATCGGTGCTCGTGTGCGTCTTTATCAGGCGGTCACCCTGGGGGCCAAGTCCTTCCCGCAGGATGAACGCGGCTATCTGGTGAAGGGACAACCGCGCCATCCGATCGTGGAAGACGATGTGGTGATCTACGCCGGTGCCACGATCCTCGGTCGGGTGACGATCGGCAGGGGCGCACGGATCGGTGGCAATGTCTGGCTGACCTCCAGCGTTGATCCGGAAACAACCATCACGCAGGCCAAGGTGATCTCCGAAACCTTCGGTGAAGGGGGTGGCATCTGAGCAGGCTTGCGGGTTGCTCAGGCCGCCTGCAGATCGAGCTGACGCTCCGGGGCGAAGAACTGCTGGCGCCAGGCATCGCCCTTGTGCACCCAGATCCAGTGGTCGCCGTTGAGGCTGTGGGCAAAATAGCTCAACTGCTCCAGGGTGATCGTGTAGCCATGCTCCGCTGCGAGGGAAATGATCGCTTCAGGTGTTTCAACCTTGCGGAGCTTCTCCTGCAGATCGGAGCTGAACGATGCCAGTGCGGCGAACAGATAGAACTGATCGGATGCCATGGCTGAAGATGTGAGAGTACCTGTTCAGGATATGGCGATCAACTGTTGATCGATGTGGCGGCATTCACGCAGGCCCATGAGCCTGAAAACATTCAACTGTTGTCGCTCTCGAACTCAAGCCGCCCGGCCCGGCGGTCGCGCTCCAGCAGGTTCTCCACCAGGATCTTGAGCAGCAGCGACACGATCGCCACGCCCCCCAGTACCAGGGCGGCGCCGAAGGCCAGTTCGGTATGATACTGCTTGTAGGCATCTTCCACGAACAGGGGCAAGGTCTGGGTCTGGCTGGAGATGTTGCCGCTCACCACCGCCACGGCGCCGAACTCGCCCAGGGCGCGCGCGGTGGTGAGGATCAGCCCGTAGAGCGCCGCCCAGCGCACCGAGGGCAGGGTGACCTTCCAGAACACCTGCCAGCTGCTGGCTCCCAGGGTGCGGGCCGCCTCCTCCTGCTCCCAGCCCTCCTCCTCCAGCAGGGGGATCACCTCACGGGCCATGAACGGGAAGGTGACGATGATCGTGGCCAGCACGATCCCGGGCCAGGAGAAGATGATCTTGAAGCCGGTGCTCTGCACCAGCGAAGCGAACAGGCCGTGGTTGGGGCTGTAGAGCAGCACCAGCATCAGACCCACCACCACCGGTGAGATCGAGAAGGGAAGATCAATCACGCTCAGCAGCAGGGCCTTGCCCGGGAAGCGGCGCCGGGCGATGGCCGTGGCGGCCGCCAGGCCGAAGATCACGTTGCAGGGCACGGCGATGCCCGTGGCCAGAAGGGAGAGCCGCAGGGCTGAGAGCAGATCGGGGTTGGTGAGATTCTCCAGGAACGGGCCCACGCCCTTCGCAAAGGCCTGCACCACCACCGCCAGCGCCGGCAGCAGGATCACCACCACCACGTAGAGGGAGGCCACCGCCACGATCAGGGCGGGGGCGGCCGAGCGGGCCCGGGCGGCGAAGCTGGGTTTGACCCATGCGGGTGGGTGGACGTCCTCGAGGGGGGGGATGGTGAAGGCCATGACGGAGGTGAAGAGCGGGGCTGGAGGGGAAGGCGCGAATCAGCCGTTCTGGTAGCGATGACCCCACACCTGCAGGGCGTTGATCACCAACAGGCTCACGAGCGCGAACAGGAGCATGACGGTGCCGATCACGGTGGCGGAGTTGAAGTCGTACTCCTCGAGTTTCTGGATGATCAGGGTGGGGGTGATCAGGTCTTTGAAGGGAACGTTGCTGGCGATCATCACCACCGAGCCGTACTCGCCCACCGCCCGGCTGTAGCCCTGGGCCACGCCGCCCAGGATCGCCGGCATCAGCTGGGGCAGCACCACCTTGAAGAAGGTCTGGGGTTCATTGGCCCCCAGCGACCAGGCGGCCTCCTCCTGTTCCTTCTCCATGGAGCGCAGCACCGGCTCGACGGTGCGCACCACGAAGGGCAGCGAGATGAACACCATCGCCACCCCCACACCCACGACGGTGAAGGAGACCCTGAGGCCGAACAGTTCCATCAGGGGGCGCCCCAGCCACCCCTCCGTGCTGTACACATACGACAGGGCCAGGCCGGCCACGGCGGTGGGCAGGGCGAAGGGCAGGTCGATCAGGGAATCGAGCAGGCGTTGCCCGGGGAAGCGGCAGCGGACCAGCGCCCAGGCCACCACCAGGCCGAACACCCCGTTGATCAGACTGGCCAGGGCCGCAACGCCGAAGCTCACCTTGTAGGAGGCGATGGCTTCAGGACTGGTGGCGGTCTCCCAGAACCCCGCCGGACCCACTCCCGCAGCCTTGAGCAGCATGCCGGACAGGGGCAGGAACAGGATCAGGGTCAGGTAGGTCCAGGTGATGCGCCAGGGCCAGGAGGGCAGGCCGGGCAGCCGCAGGCCGCCACGGGAAACCGGGCGCAGGGGCAGAGACGGTACGGCGGTCATCAGCCCAGAAGAACGGTTTCCCGATCGTATCAGTGGTGAGTGGCCGCGTCATCCAGGCCCGCCGATGGCGGAGAGGGCTGCCAAGGCTGCGGAAGACTGGTGGCGCGATCCTTCCCTGAGCACCGCCAGATCCCGTGACTCCCCAGACCCTGCTGAAGCTGCTGATCCTGGCCGGGGTGGTGCTGGTGGTGATCGCCATCGGTCTGCGGGCGCAGCTGCGCCGGCCTCTGCTGATCCTGCGCCGGCCGCAGCTTGCTCTGCGAGCCGTCCTGGCGATGTACGTGGCGATGCCGCCGGTGGGCTGCTGCTGGTGACGCTGCTGCCGCACCGGCCGGGGGTGGGGGCGGCGCTGCTGGGGCTGACGGTGTCGCCGGTGCTGCCGCCGTGGGCTAAGAAGGGCGCCGCCCTCGGCGGCAACGCCGACTACGTGATCGGGCTGCAACTGCTCTCGTGTGCCGTGGCGCTGCTGGCGGCCCCGGTGATGATCGCCGCAGGGGCGCAGATGTTCGACGTGGAGACGGTGCTGCCCCCGTGGGCGGTGGAGAAGGTGCTGCTGGCCACGGTGCTGGCGCCGCTGGCGGTGGGCCTGGTGCTGGCGCGGCTGGCGCCGCTGCGGGCTCCGCGGCTGGCGGTCGTTGCCGAGCGCCTGGGCGGCGTGCTGCTGCTGTCCGGGGTGTTGGTGCTGCTGGCGCTGCAGGCTCAGGCGATCCGGGGGGCGATCGGCCATGGCACCCTCGCCCTGATTGCCCTGCTGGTGGGAGCGGGCCTGCTGCTCGGCCATCTTCTGGGCGGCCCGGACCCCGCCCACAGCAGGCCGCTGGCCTCGGCCATGGTGTCGCGCCACCCGGCCGTGGCGCTGCTGCTGGCTTCCGCCGCGGTGCCGCAGCACCAGCCCACCGTGCTTGGCACGGTGCTGCTCTACATGCTCACCGCCCTGCTGCTGCCAATCCCGTTCGAGCGGTGGCGGCGGTAGGGCGAGGGCGCATGGAGGAAGCGCTTTCTGATCTCACCAGAGGATCTGGCAAGGGAAGGTGGACAACAGGGGATCCGCCGTGATCAGCACCAGGCCATCGAGTTCAGCCTGGGCCGCAAGCATCCGGTCAAAGGGATCCCGGTGGGGCTGCCGGTAGGCGCCGGCGCGCCGGCCATGGGCCAGGGAGATCGGGAGGGGCTGGAAGCCATCGGCCTGCAGAAGGCTCGGCAGATCCGTCATCGCACCGGCCATTTCAGGCAGCTTGCCCTGATGGTGCTTGAGGCTCAGCTCCCACACCGTGGCCGCACTGACCTGCACGGGGATGCTGGAGTCGCTGATCAGGGAACGGGCCGCCTCTGAAAGGCGTGCAGGCTCGAACCACCACCACAGCAACACGTGGCTGTCGAGCAGGTGGGCCGAAGCGCTGGGAGTCAAGACCGAGGGGGTGCAGGAAACAGGAGACTGGCCTCCCAGAGGGCGAGATCCTCCGCCCCCATCGGCTCCAGCAAGGCGTCGGATTGGCTGAGGGGCCCCAGACGACTGAGCCGACCCGCGACCCGCTGGGGCGTGGGCGCCTCCAGGGGCATCAAGCGGGCGCAGGGCTTGCCGGCCTTGGCCAGCAGGATGGTTTCCCCCGCCTGAGCCGCATCGATCAGCCGGGAAAGGTGGGTCTTGGCCTGGTGCACGTTCACGATCCGCATGAAGAGGCAACCCCTGGTTGTCGAGATTAGTTCAGGTGTGGACTAAGAGCCTGAAAACCGGCCCGCAGCCCTGGAGAACCCCACACGGCTGGAGGCCCGTAAGTGCTGCCGGGGTTGGTGCTGGAGATCGAGGAGATCCGGGCGGCGTGAGCGAGTGGCGCGAGGCGGCGCGTCGTCCCGATGGCATCGAGGAAATGAACGGTTCTCCGATGCTAAACTCGGCTTAGGCGTTTCCTTCTGCGCATCCTCGACCATGGGCATCCGCGTCGCCAGCGTCAGCAAGAACTTCGGCGCCTTCCGCGCCGTCGACGACGTGACGCTCGACATCGAAAGCGGCTCGCTGGTGGCCCTGCTCGGCCCCTCCGGCTCCGGCAAGAGCACCCTGCTGCGCCTGATCGCCGGCCTTAAAGACGTCGATTCCGGTCGCATCTGGATCACCGGCGAGGAGGCCACCGGCCGCTCCGTGCAGGACCGCAAGGTGGGCTTCGTGTTCCAGCACTTCGCCCTGTTCAAGCACCGCAGCGTGCGGCGCAACGTGGCCTTCGGCCTCGAACTGCGGGGCTGGAAGAAGGAGGCGATCCGCCGGCGGGTGGATGAGCTGCTGGATCTGGTGCAGCTGCGCGGCTACGGCCATCGCTACCCCTCCCAGCTCTCGGGCGGCCAGCGGCAGCGGGTGGCCCTGGCCCGGGCCCTGGCGGTGCAGCCCCGGGTGCTTCTGCTCGATGAGCCCTTCAGCGCCCTCGACGCCAAGGTGCGCAAGGAGCTGCGCGCCTGGCTGCGCAATCTTCACGATGAGATGCATGTCACCACCGTGATCGTGACCCACGACCAGGAGGAGGCGATGGAGGTGGCCGACCGGATCGTGGTGATGAACGAGGGCCGCATCGAGCAGATCGGCAGCCCGGCCGAGATCTACGACCATCCCGCCTCCCCGTTCGTGATGGGCTTCGTGGGGGCGGTGAACGTGCTGCCCCGGGGCGCCCTGCCCGTGGGACGGGACCACGCCCCGCTGGCTGGGGATGACGGCCAACTGTTCATCCGCCCCCACCACGTGGAGGTGCACGCCCAGCCCCTGCCGGGCACTATGCCCGCCCGCCTGCGCCGCCTCACCCACATGGGCCGCGATCTGCAGGCCGAGCTGGTGCTCGACAACGGTGAAACCGTGCTGGCCCAGGTCTCGCGCGAAGGGATTGACCACGGTTCCCTGCGGCCCGGCGACACCCTGCACGTGGCCAGCCGCCAAGCCCGCAGCTTCGAACCCGACTACGCGATCTGATCCCCGTTCGGACGTTGACCCACAGGGACATGTAAACCCGGCAAC
>JBJTUJ010000166.1:0-5571 GCA_046080685.1 Cyanobium sp.
GGGGCGTCGCCCATGGCGATCAGGGGCGGGTCCACCAGGCCGAGGCGCGTTTCCAGCACGTAGCGGCAGGAGGGGGGCTCGGCGCCGCTGACGAAGCCCCAGGCGATGCCGGCAGCCGCCAGACCCCTGAAGAAGGAGCCCTCCACCAGCAGGGGTTCGCTGCCGATGTAGCCCCGCCACTGGGCCGGATCGCCGTCGGGGTCGCCGCCGAAGTAGAAGCCCCCGAACACCGCCACCAGCTCATCGAAGGGGGGCACCGCTGCCGCATCGCGGCGGCGGATCAGCTCGCGGGAGGCTTCCCAGTCGTTGTTCCAGTGGCCCTCGCTCTTGAGGGCGTCGATGTCCGCGGGATCCGGGGACCAGCCGCAGAAATGGCGCACGGTGTCGCGGATCGCACGCCGGTAGCTGCCGGCCACGTCGCGCAGCACCCCGTCGATGTCGAACAGCAGCACGGCCCTCGGACGGCCGGAGTGGGGCGACGGGCTCAGGACGGGGGGTGGGGTCTGGGGTAGTACGTTAGTTGTTTGCCTCCACACCTTGAGCCCCGACACCATGACAGCCCCTGAGAGCGCGATCGGCGCTGAAGTGAGCGAGGCGCCCGAAGAGGTCGTCCTTGCCGCACCCACCGAGGGCCGTCCGGTGCTGCGGGGCGGCAGCGCAGCCCTGGCCACCGCCACGATCGACGAGGACGGCGTTCCCTCCGGCTACACCCCGAAGGCCGACGAGGGCCGCTTCCTGCTCAAGATCCTCTGGCTCCCCGACAACGTGGCCCTGGCGGTGGATCAGATCGTGGGCGGCGGCCCCAGCCCCCTCACCGCCTACTTTTTCTGGCCCCGGGAGGATGCCTGGGAAACCCTCAAGAGCGAGCTCGAGGGCAAGAGCTGGATCACCGATAACGAGCGCGTCGAGATCCTCAACAAGGCCACCGAGGTGATCAATTACTGGCAGGAGGAGGGCCGCGGCAAGTCCCTCGAGGAGGCCAAGCTCAAGTTCCCGGACGTCACCTTCTGCGGGACCGCCTGATCGGCCGGTCGCTACCTCCGGGGGGATTGCTTCCCCCTTTCGGCGCCCTCAGGGGCGCTTTGTCTTGGGGGAGTGCCTGCTGGGCCAGGAATCAGCGGCTGCGACTCAGCCCCTTGCCGACTGCGGTGGCGGTGATCCGTGGTGGATCCCGGGGACGGCTCCGGCAACGTCAACCGCCCCGGGGTCGCCGGTAAGGGGGCGACAGGGGGTGGCGGTGCCACGTCAACCGGTCGGGCGGGCGGGCGTGGAGGGCGCCGGGCTGGTCAGCTCCCGGCGCTGACCTTCCACCCAGGTGAGGACGACCGCCAGGGCCATGGCCAGTCCCCCACAGAGGAAGGACAGGAACGTCACCAGCCCGACGGTGGAATCCCCTGGTCTGTTCCCAGCCGCCGAGCCCGCCGGTGGGCTGGGAGGTTCCTTCGCAGCGGCCACAGGCGGCGGGTCCGGCGGTGGTGCAACCATCGGGGTACCTTCTTCGGCGGCCAGGGACTGCGGAAGACCCAGGAGGCCCTGCACGCTCCTACGGTCGAGGCTGCCATGCTCCCGGGACTGCCTCAGCAGGATCTTGCCCATTCGCAGGCCGAGGGTGGAATCGGTCATCGGAATGGGGAGGGGACCGATGGGGGTGACCAGTTCCCGGCAGGACGGGAGGGCCTCACGGGAATTCTGGAGATCCGGCTGGATCAGGGCCGTGGTGTTGCAGAGGACCGTGTCGCCTGGAGCGCCTGGCTCAGCGACGGGGGTTCAGCACCCTCCCGAAGGAACTGGCGGTCACCCGCGGCGGTGTCCGGGCCGTGTCCACGGTGAAGCTGCGGCTCTCCCGCTGCCGTAAGCCGTCGGGGTAGACGAAGGTCACCACCCCATCAAGGGTCACGGTGGATCCTTCCGTGGCCGTTGGCCGCAGCTCGGTGACGCCCACCTCGCGGAACTGGCGGAAGAAGGAGGGATCAAACTGGTCGGCGGCGCTGCCGTCCATCCGCTGAAGGGCCCCCGCCGGATCTCCGGCGCTCAGGGCGGTGTACAGCGCCTCCACCCCCGCCACCGCAGTGGCCACGGAGCTGGTAGCCGCCGTATCGCCGCCGGCCTGGTTCGCCCCGCCATCGCCCTGCGCCGGCGGATCCGGCGTGGCGGGAACGGCGGCGCTCTCCTGGGGCGGTGCCGGCAGCTCCGGAGGCGCCGGCGTCGGCGGGGTCTGAGTCGATCGCGGGGGTTGGCGTTCGGCCGGGCTCGGGAGTGCTGGTGCCGCCAGATCTGGCCGGGAGGGGGAAGCGATCGGTGCTGAAGGTGGGGAGCGGCGAGGCAGGCCCACCCCGCTGAGCACGGCCGCCAGCGCAACCGCCAGCCCGCCGCTCAGGAAGGCGAGCAGGGCCACCAGGGTGGCTGGAGCCCCGCCTCGCCCCTTCACCTCGGCTGTTCGGGGCGGGCCGGTGACAGGCTCCGCTGCGGCGGCTCTGGCGGGAGCGGCCGGGACCGGGGCGGCGACGGGTGGCGGTGGGGCCGTTGGGGGAGTCGGGACCGGCGGCCGATCGAGCAGTTGCTCGATCACCGGCTCCATCCGGGCACAGAGGGCCGGAGCGAACACGTGTCCCAGCTCGGTCCGCAGCTGGTCCGCCAGGCGCGGATCCGCCAGGCGCGGGCTGGCCCGCAGCGCGCGCAGGAAGGGCGGGCAGACCACCAGATAGCGCAGGGCCGGCAGCAGATCCTGCTGATCGGCTCCGCAGAGATCCCCCACCACCCCCTGCAGGCGGCGCCCGTCAAGGCCACCCGGATCCTGCGCCTGCCGCAGCAGGCTCTCGCGCAGGCGCAGGCCGAGGGGAGCAGTGGTCATCGGGAGCGAGGCAGGGCCGGCGGGGATGATGGGACCGCTGGGGAGCGCCAGAGTCGCTCCAGCGCACGGCCCAGTTCCGGACAGGCCGCCAGGGCCGGATCGGCATTTTGGAGCTCCGAGCGGTTTCGGCCGGCGGAGCGGTGGCTCCAGGCGATCAGGGCGCCGAGCGGATCCAGATCGACCTGCGCCAGCAGGGTCTCCGGGGTCAGGCTCCCCTGGCGCAACCGTTCGAACTGGCTGCGGCGGCTGCGCAGTTCCGGCTCGATCAAAGCGGGCGCGACACAGAGCCGGAGCGCCTCCCGCCGCACGGCCTCCGCCGCCCCTGGGGATCCCGTGGGGGCCGGCCGCCCCCACAGCAGGGCCGTGCTGCCCAGGCCTGCTGCCAGCAGGGCCGCTGCCAGCAGCGGGGCCAGCCAGGGCAGGGGGGGGCGGCCAGGGGGCCGGGGCGCTTGTCGCGCCGCGGCCGGCGGGTGGGCGCTGGAGTTCCACCAACCCACGGCCACGCTCAGGTCATCGCCGCAGCCCTCCGCGCTGATCCTATCGAGCAGGCCTGCCATGGTCGGGGCGTCGTGATCGCCGGCAAGGTGGGCCGCCAGACGATGCAGGTCGTGGTCGCTGGCGCAGGATTTGCGCACGCCGTCGGTGCTCAGCACCAGGGCGAAGGCGGGGGTGTCCGGCGACAGCGTCTGGATGTGGGCGCGAGGCATGAACAGGGCAGGCGCCGAGGACAGGCAGAGGCTGGCGGTGCCTTCGCCCCGCCACTCCGGCCCCCGCTCCTCATTGATCAGGTGGGCCTCTCCGTTGGCCTCGACCCGCACCAGATCCCAGTCGCCCAGGCCGGTGCAGCCCCACCAGAGCGGGGTGAGCAGCACCAGCCCGAGGGTGGTGCCGTAGGTCACCCCATCGAAGGGCGCATCCGATTCCGCCGCCCGCCAGTGCGCCCGCACCTCCTCGAGCCAGAGCCGGTGGATGTCCCGGGGCAGGTCGTCGCCCAGCAGCTGGTGCCAGAGGCGCGGATCGTCGAGCTCCCGGGTCTCCAGGGCGGTCGCCACCGCCCGATGGGCAGCCCGGCAGGCCGCGGCGCTGCCCACGGCGCTGTGGCGATGCCGCGCGTTGCCGTGACCGTCGGCGACCGCCATCAGCCAGCAGGTCCCCTCCGCCCCGGCCAGCCGCGCCGTGAGCGAGGCGTCCTGGCAGGGCTGGCCGCGCCGCCGGTGTCCGGCACCGAGGCGGGTGGCCGCCACCGGCTCCCGCCAGCCGCTCACCACTTGATCGGATCCGGATCCTCGAGGGGATCCAGCTCGGTGGGGGGAAGATCCGGCAGGGGTACCGGCCCGCCGTCGTCGTCGCCGCCCAGGCGGCTGGCGGAGGTGGAGGCCGCCCCCACCACGGCCGTGGAGGCCCACTGCAGGTAGCGGGCCAGGGTGGTGGCGTTGCTGGCCGGCAGGGGACGGCGGGGTGAACGCCCCGCTGGATGGCGGGGCATCTCGCCGCTGGCGCCGGGAACCTCCCCGGCAGGCAGGCCGGGATCCTCGCCGATGAACTGCTGCAGCACGTCCGTGTCGGCGTCATGGCCGATGGCGATCGCCAGCCGCACCGCCCGCCGCGCCCAGGGCTCATGCATCAAGGCACGCAGACCGGCGTCGAAGTCGTCGGTGGGCTGGCCATCGGAGATCAGCACCAGCACCGGCGGCAGGGCGCGGGGCTCCATCGGCGGGCTGCGCAGCTCCGCCGCCACCAGCTCCAGGGCCTCCCCCATGGCGGTCACGCCCCCCGCCTGCAGATCGTTCCACTGCACCTGCTCCACCGGCGTTGGCGTTGCGATGTGCCAGCCGGCGCGATCGGCGAAGCGCACCGCCCGCACCAGAACCCGCGCCTCGGGGTTCTGGCGGGCCACCTCCGCCATCCCCGGCAGCGACTGGCGGATGGCCTGGTTCAGCGACTGCATGCGGCCATCGGCCTGCATCGAGCCCGAGCAGTCGCAGAGGTAAACGAAATGGAGAGGCCGGCTGGCCAGCCGGACGTCCGGGAAGGGCATTTGGTCAGGGCCCGGGTCACGGGCCAGGTCACGGGCGCAGGAGCTGGTTGCCGATCCGGATCGGACCGGCCCGGGTGTGCAGCAGGGCGGCCACTCCGAGGCTACAGGTCTCGCCGGGGTGCACCTCGAACCCCCGACCATCCGCCCGCTCGGCCTGCCAGGGCGGGCCCCCGAGATGGCGCAGACCGAGCAGGCCCGGCCGGCTCGGGTGGGCCACCACCTCCGCCACGGGTCGGCGCAGATCCTCGGGCTGCAGGGGATCGAGGTGGTGCGCCTCGATCCGGTTCCCCTCGGCCACCGTCACCCGGCCGTTCGCCAACTCCAGCTGCGGGGCCGGCGGCAGGGGGCGGCGGCAGCGCCAGCAGCGGGCCCCGCCGGGGGCCAGATCCTCCTCGAGGTTCTCCTCGCCGCAGTGGGGGCAGAGGCGGCGGTGATCGAGCACGGCGGCCAGGGCCTGCTTCCACTGGCCGGTGAGGGTGCGGCGGGCTGGGTCGCGGAGCCCGGGGCCGAAGGTCTGCTCGAACAGCCGCTGCAGACTGCGGGGATAGAGCGGCCAGGTGATCAGCGCCGCCACATGCTCGTGGGCGTCGGGGCGGTTGCGCTGATCAAGGGGATCGAACACGAACACCGGGTCTTCGGCGTACAGCCGCCGCCGGCCCGGCAGATCCAGGCAGGGGATCGC
>JBJTUJ010000167.1:0-13315 GCA_046080685.1 Cyanobium sp.
CACGTTGAGCACGTCTTCAAGGGTGAGCGGCTCGAAGTAGAGGCGGTCGCTCGTGTCGTAGTCGGTGGAGACCGTCTCGGGGTTGCTGTTCACCATCACGGTGGCGAATCCGGCGTCGCGCAGGGCGAAGGACGCATGGCAGCAGCAGTAGTCGAACTCGATCCCTTGGCCGATGCGGTTGGGCCCGCCGCCGAGGATCATCACCTTGCGCCTTGTCTCCGGCTGCACCTCGTCCTCGGCGGCCAGAAGCATCAGCACCCCGTCGTCGCCCAGCCGCTCCAGGGGCCGTTCGTAGGTGGAGTAGTGATACGGCGTGCTGGAGGCGAACTCGGCGGCGCAGGTGTCCACCGTCTTGAACACCGCATTCACCCCCAGGGCCTGGCGATGCCGCCGCACCGCCAGCTCATCGGCCCCGGTGGCCCAGGCGATCTGGCGGTCGGAGAAGCCGTGCTGCTTGAGGGTGAGCAGGGCCTCGGCATCGAGATCCGTCAGCGCCCGGCCCCGCAGCAGGGCGTTCTCCACGTCGAGAATGCTCCGCAGCTTTGCCAAGAACCAGGGGTCGATGGCGCTGAGGCGGTGGATGTCCTCGTCGCTGCGACCGGCCACCATCGCTGTGCGCACGGCAAAGATGCGATCGGGGGTGGGTGTGCGCAGGTCGCGATCGAGATCCCCTGATTCCGGCAAGTCGCCCTGCGGTGCTGCGTCGGGACGATCGCAGCCCCAGCCGGCATGGCCGGGTTCGAGCGAGCGCAGGGCCTTCTGGAACGCCTCCTCGAAGCAGCGGCCGATCGCCATCGCCTCCCCCACCGACTTCATCGAGGTGGTGAGGACGGCGGGGCTGCCGCGGAACTTCTCGAAGGCAAAGCGCGGCACCTTCGTGACCACGTAGTCGATCGTGGGCTCGAAGCAGGCCGGGGTGGCGCCGGTGATGTCGTTGACGATCTCATCGAGCGTGTAGCCCACCGCCAGGCGGGCGGCGATCTTGGCGATCGGGAAGCCGGTGGCCTTGGAGGCCAGAGCGGAGGAGCGGCTGACGCGGGGATTCATCTCGATCACCACCACGTCCCCGTTGGCCGGGTTGACGGCGAACTGGATGTTGCTGCCACCGGTGTCCACACCGATCTCGCGGATGATGGCGATCGACTGATCGCGCAGCCGCTGGTACTCGCGGTCGGTGAGGGTCTGGGCCGGGGCCACGGTGATCGAGTCACCGGTATGCACCCCCATCGGATCGAGATTCTCGATCGAGCACACGATCACCACGTTGTCGGCGGTGTCGCGCATCACCTCCAGCTCGAATTCCTTCCAGCCGAGCAGCGACTGTTCGATCAGAATCTGGCTGACGGGGCTGGCCTCAAGGCCGCTCTTGCAGATGGCGCGGAAATCCTCGGGGTTGTAGGCAATGCCGCCGCCCGAGCCGCCGAGGGTGAAGGCCGGACGGATGATGCGCGGATAGCTGCCGATCGCCTCCCCCACCGCCTCGGCCTCCTCCGGCGTGTTGGCGATGCCCGACGGGCACACCTGCACCCCGATGCGGGCCATGGCCTCCTTGAACAGCAGCCGGTCCTCGGCCGTGCGGATGGCGTCGAGATCGGCACCGATCAGCTCCACCCCCCAGCGCTCGAGGGTGCCGTTCTCCGCCAGGGCGACGGCAAGGTTCAGGGCCGTCTGGCCACCCATGGTGGGCAGGAGGGCATCGGGCCGCTCGATCTCGATCACCCGCGCCACCACCTCGGGGGTGAGCGGCTCGATGTAGGTGCGATCGGCCAGCTCCGGATCCGTCATGATCGAGGCAGGGTTGGAGTTCACCAGCACCACCTCGTAACCCTCGGCCCGCAAGGCCTTGCAGGCCTGGGTGCCGGAGTAATCGAACTCACAGGCCTGGCCGATCACGATCGGTCCCGAACCCAGCAGCAGGATGCGACGGAGATCCGTGCGGCGGGGCATGGGTATCGGGTGGCCAAACCGACCAAGCCTCTCACGATGGCGGAGCCCGGGACGGTCTTCCGCCCAGGGGCCGGCTTCGGCTCCCGGAGGTGATCGCTAGTGTGAGCTGATTCCGACACCCGCTGCCGCAGCCGATGAGCGAACTCCAGCGCCTGAAGGGGTTGCTGCCCCCGGAGATGCAGAGCTGGGTGTTCGTGGAAGCCGCCGCCTCGGTCGATCCACCCCTGATCACCATCGAGGAGATCGGCCGCGATGAGATGGAGATCCAGGTGGATCTCGAGAAGTGGGATGCCCTGGCCCTCGACCATCGCAACCTGCTCTTCTGGCACGAGGTGGGCCGGATCCAGAACGACGCGGTTCCCCGTGACGGCTGGGAAATGGCGGCCCTTGCCATCGGCCTGGGCGGCGCCATCGGCGAACTCTGGGTGCAGGACGGCCTGTTGCTGGTGATGGCCATGGGGCTCTCCGGCTTCGCCGGCTACCGCCTCTACCTCAAGAACAATTCCGAGAAGCGGCTGCGCGATGCCATCAGCGCCGACGAGCGGGCCATCGACCTGGCCTGCCGCTTCGGCTACAGCCTGCCCAACGCCTACAAGAGCCTGGGCGGGGCCCTCAAGGAGCTGGTGGAGCAGACCCGCAAGAAGCGCCGCCGCGCCTTCTACGAGGACAGGCTCGAGGCCCTGCGCAAGAGCGCCGGCAAGGCCCGGGCCGAGATGGCTCAGCAGCAGGGATCCCGCCAGTCCGTCAGCAGTGAGAACGTCTATGGCTGAACTCGCTCCCGGCAGCCGGCCGGTGGTGGCCCCCGGCGACAGTGAATTCCTGGCACGGCTGGCGGCCGAAGCGTGCGACGACCGCAAGGCGGTGGACATCCGCCTGATCCGGGTGGAGGAGGTGTCCTCCCTGGCCGACTGGTTCGTGATCTGCAGCGGCCTCTCCGACGTGCAGGTGCGGGCCATCGCCCGCTCCGTGGAGGATCGCCTCGAGGAGGAGGCGGGCCGGATGCCCCTGCGCCGCGAGGGCCAGAGCGAGGGTCACTGGGTGCTGCTCGACTACGGCGAGCTGATCGTGCACGTGCTCACGCCCCAGGAACGCAGCTATTACGACCTGGAGTCCTTCTGGGGCCACGGGGAGCAGGTGCGCTGGGTGCCGACGGTCCCCCCAGCCCCAGCGGCCTGAACGTCGTGGGCAGCGGCGAATCCCAGCGGGACGAGTCCAAGGGCCCGACCGCCCTGGCCCAGGTGGGCCCCTGCCCGGTGCCGCCGGAGCAGCGCCCGCTGCGCGAGTACGAGCAGCTGCTGGCCTCCTGGTTCTTCGCCTGGCCCGCCGGCCCCTCCACCCGGCTGCCGCGGATCCTGGCCACGGCCTGGCTGCTGGCACTGCCTGTCTGCCTGCTGGTGGCCAGCGGCAGCGTCAGCCTGCGCCGCGACGTCCCCCGGCTGGTGGCCGCCGCCGCTGTGTCGGCCCTGCTGCCGCCCCTGCTGCTGCTGCTGCGCCAGTGGCTGGGCTGGACCTACGTGCGGCGCCGCCTCCAGGCGCCCATCGTCGAGTACGAGGAATCCGGCTGGTATGACGGCATGGTCTGGGAGAAACCACCGGCCTGGCGGCAGCAGGACCTGCTGGTGGCCCGCCATCAGGTGAGCCCCGTGCTGGCCCGCATCGTGCGTGGGATCGCCGTGACGACCTCCCTGCTCCTGAGCGGAACCGCCCTCTGCCAGGCTCTCTGAGACAGCCCCTCCCGTCCATGGCGCTTCCCTCCAGCTTCTCCGGTTCGTCCCGCCCGGGCGTGCCGCCCCTGGAGGTGAGGCTGCTGCGCAATGGCATCGTGGAGTCCCGCCACCGGGTGCATGCGGTGGTGGGCGATCAGCGGGGGCGGGTGCTGATGCGGGCCGGCGATCCCCAGCAGCTGAGCTTCGTGCGCTCGGCGCTCAAGCCCTTCCAGGCCACCGTGTTCGTGGCCAGCGGCGCCGCCGACCATGGGGCGAGCGGCGAGAAGGGGCTGGCGATCGCCTGCGCCTCCCATGCCGGCACCGCCGCCCACGCCCGCGAGGCCTTCCGCCTGCTCTGGGGAGCGGAACTGGACGCCGACCGGCTGCAGTGTCCCGTCCCGGCGGGGGGAACCAGCCCTTTGGAGCACAACTGCTCCGGCAAGCACGCCGCCTTCCTGGCGGCATGCCGGCACCTCCACTGGCCCCTGGAGACCTACCTGCTGCTGGAGCATCCCCTGCAGCAGGAGGTGATCAAGCGCACCGGCGAACTGCTGGGGCTGCCGGCCGCCGAGCTTGTGGCCGCCCGCGACGACTGCGGGGCCCCCACCCTGCAGCTGCGGCTGGCCCAGATGGCCCTGTTGTTCGCCCACCTCGGCGCCGGCGAACAGCCCGACCTGGAGCGCCTGAGCCGGGCCATGCTCGCCTTCCCCGAACTCGTGGCCGGGGACGGCCGCTTCGACACCGAACTGATGCGCGGCAGCCACGGCCAGGTCCTGAGCAAGGGCGGCGCCGAAGGCATCCAGTGCCTCACTCGGGTGGGGGAAGGGATGGGCATGGCGATCAAGGTGGAGGACGGCGCCGCCCGGGCCAAGCACGCCGTGGCGGTGCATCTGCTCGAGCAGCTCGACTGGCTGACGCCCCTGACCCTCGAGGAACTGCGCCAGCGCTTCCTGGCCCCGGCCGATCACCTGCAGCTGGAGGTGGTGGGCGAGCTGCGTTTCGACTGATCACCGCCCCACCGGGCCCGTCAGGCGGGCTGGTAGGCTTTTCACATCGGCAAGCGCCGAAGGCCAGGGCCACTCCGGTGGACCCTTACCCGTCGCGGGGTAGAGCAGCCTGGTAGCTCGTCGGGCTCATAACCCGAAGGTCGCGAGTTCAAATCTCGCCCCCGCCACCAACGACAAACAAGGCCCCGGCTCATCACCAGGGCCTTTGTTGTGAAAGGGCTTTGCTGGGGCTGGGTAGGAACTGGGAACGGGTGATTCCAGCTCTCCTTCGCCGGTCAGCCACCGGAGCGGGGCAGGCTGTTACAGCGCGCCAATCCGTGGCTGCGGATATGTAGGGTTCGCCACTCCCCGGCTGGAGTGCTCACCTCCACCCCGATCGCCCCGGTGGCCGGGGACGGATCCGCGGCACAGCCCTGCCACCAGCTGAGGGCATCGGTCCAGGCCTCCTCGATCGAGTCGTACAGGCCGTCGAGGGAGGGGTGGGGCAGGCCGGGGAATTCCACCAGCCGATACAGCCGTGGCACGGGAGCGGGTGACTTCGGCATCGGGCCTCGCATCCGGAACCTTCACTCTGGCCAAGGGTGACGATTGCCACATCGGCACATTCGCTCATGCCGAGGGGGTCGCCATCGGGGGATCCGGCGGCTCCTCCACGACCACGCAATCCCCTCCCCGGCGCTTGGCTTCGTAGAGGGCCCGATCGGCCATCCGCAGACAGGCCCGGAACCCTGACAGCGGCTGATGCTTCACAGCCACCACCCCGGCGCTGATCGTGATGCGGCCACCGGGGGCCAGGCCCTGCAGCGGCAGATCCTTCACCGCCTGGCGGCTGCGTTCGGCCACCCGCCGCACGGTCTCGGCATCCGCCTGCGGCAGGGTGATCAGGAACTCCTCCCCCCCCCAGGCGGTAAAGCCGATCCGCCTGGCGATGGCAGCTCTGCAGGGCCTGCACCACCCGGAGCAGCACCCGGTCGCCCGCATCGTGGCCGTAGGTGTCGTTCACGGCCTTGAAGCGATCGAGATCGAGACAGATCAGCCCGTAGCTGCCTTCCGGCACCGCCTGCTCCAGGGCCCGGCGGTTGAGCAGACCGGTGAGGGGATCGGTGTGGGCCTCGGCCTGCAGGGCGCGCAGCTGATCCTCCGCCTCGCTGCGCTCGATCCAGCGGTCGAGCACCTGGCGGATGCCGGGTGCCAGTTCCTGGAGCAGGTCCAGCAGATCCGGTTCGAGCGCCGCCCCCCGCTGCGTCGCCAGCAGCAGCAGGGCCGGGGGTTCACCCGGCAGCGCCACCCGTGCCCCACCGTCCGGCGGACCGAGCCGCGACGGGTGGCAATCACTGCGGCCGCTCCAGTGGACCCAGGCCTGCTTAGGCAGCCTGGCCCAGAGCGTGCAGCAGGCGACCCGGTGCGAACCGCCCAGGTCGTGGTTCAGCGCCTCCGTCAGGTCGCCGGGCTCGGTGGCATCGAGCAGAATCGCGATCAGGCGGGTGCGGGTCTCCGCGAGACGCAGCAGCCGGCGCAGGTCGTCATCGGCGTCGCCGATGCTGAACACCCCGCACTGCAGGCGGCTCAGGCCCTCCAAGGCTCCGGCCACGGCCCCGCTGGCGATGATGTGACCGTGCTGGGGAGCGATGCGATCGATCCGGGGCCAGCGCCGCTGGATCCGCTTCAGCCCCGCCGCCAGCAGTTCGGTGCTGGGCATGTAGTGCTGGTGGAAGGGCCGGGCCGCCTCCAGGATGTACGGCAGGTCGTCGCTGACCAGAACATCGGAGCGGGGCACGAAGCCACCGAACAGGTCGGAGGAGAACAGGATGCCGGAGGTGCTGTCGTAGGTGACGAAGGCACCGGGAAAGTGGAGATAGGGGGTGAGCTGGAACTCCAGCACCCGGTCATCCCCCAGGGGCAGCCGCCAGCCGTGCTCCTCCACCAGCCAGGTTTCGAAGCGGAAGCCGTAGAATTTGATCAGGGCCGCGGCACGCCACTCGGTCACTACCTTCACCTGGTCACCCCGAAGGTGCTCCGACAGCCAGGGGAGCGCCGCGGCGATGTCGGGATCAGGGGTGGCAGACCAGCCAGCGGATCGACTGGGGATCGGCGATCGAGGCCACCTTCGCCATGGTGGCCTCGATCGTCACCGGCGAGCCCGGATCGAACAGCACCCCTCCGTTGGGATGGTGCAGGAAGTAGGCATGGCTCTGGAACCGATCGTTCGGCAGGCGAACCCCCAGCCACCACACGCCCTGACCCAGGTCGATCGGATCATCCCGGAGGTGCCCCGCGCCGATGGCTGGCTCGGCGAGGGCGTTGGCGGGGGAGGGCTGAAGGTTCGGCGCGGGAGGATCCGGCACGGACACAACGCAAGGAATTGCAGCACGCCACCCTTCATGCTGGCGGGAACTCCGCCACCCTGCCCAGGGTTTGACCGCCGAAACGTCACACTGGCGGGACCGCAGCCCGGCAGGCCGGATGCGATCCTCGGCGGCTGGGTGAGTGATCCGACATGACCGCCGCCGACCCGATCGCGCCGGATGCCGGCGACTGTTTCGATGCGGTGGTGGTGGGCGCCGGCGCCACGGGGGGTGTGGCGGCGATGGCCCTGAGCGAGGCCGGGCTGCGGGTGCTGGTGCTGGAGGCGGGCCCCGAACTCAGTGCCCGGCAGGCCCTGGGCAGCGAACCGCTTAACAGCCTGCGCCGCGTCGCCAATCTCGCCGGAGGGCGCCAGCGCCTCCAGGCGGAGCATCCGGGTTACTGGAAGAACAATCCCGAGCTGTTCGTCGATGAACGGCTCAACCCTTACCACACCCCGGACGATGCGCCGTTCCTCTGGACCCGCGGTCGCCAGGTGGGAGGCCGGAGCCTCACCTGGGGCGGCATCACCCTGCGCCTCTCTGACCAGGAATTCCGCTCGGGCGAACGGGAGGGCATCGGGCCGGCCTGGCCGATCGACAGCCACGACCTGGCTCCCTGGTATGCGCGGTTGGAGCGGTTGCTGGGGGTGCATGGCCACTGCGACGGTCTTCCCCAGCTGCCCGACGGCGAGTACCGGCCCGCCCTTCCCTTCACCCCGGCGGAGGAGCACCTCCAGCGCACGATCGCCAGAGAGCTCGGACTGCCGCTGATCCACTCCCGCGGCTTCGCGCTGCACCGCCCCACCCCGGAGCGTCCCTGGCCGGCCTCCAGCGCCCAGGGCGTCACCCTGGCCCGGGCCCTGGCCACCGGCCGGGTGAGGCTTCGCAGCCGCTGCATCGTGAGCCACCTGCGCATGGCCGGCGACGCCTCCCGGGCCGAGGGGGTGGTGGTGGTGGACGGCCGCAGCGGAGCCCGCTCCTTCGTGGCGGCCCCGCTGGTGGTGCTGTGCGCTTCGACGATCGAGACCCTGCGCATCCTGCTGCACTCCGCCGAGGGTCGGCGCCGCGGCGGTCTGATCGATCCCTCCGGTTCCCTCGGCACCGGCCTGATGGATCACATCTCCAGCAGCCGCTTCTTCTCCATCCCCGGCCTGCCGGCGCCATCGCGGCCGATGGAGCTTTCCGGTGCGGGCAGCTGCTTCATCCCCAACACGGTGAACCTGAGCGAACGGGGTGGCGAAGGGGGTGGGGAGCCCGTGGACTTCCGCGGCGGCTACGGCCTGTGGACGGCGCTTCAGCGCTTCGATCCGCCGGCCGTGCTACGACGCCGTCAGGGCGAGGCGGTGGGGTTCCTGATCGGCCATGGCGAAGTTCAGCGAAATCCAGCCAACCGGGTGACGCTGGTCGATGGAGTGCTGGATGCCTGGGGCCTGCCGGTGCCCCGGATCGAATGCCGCTGGGGGACGAACGAACGGGCGATGGTGGCCCACATGCAGCGGCGGATGGAGACGGTGGTGGCTGCCGCCGGCGGACGGATCCGGCCGTTGGAGGAGCTGTTCGTGCTGCCGCTGATCGAGCCCCTGGTGCGCCGGGCCGTGGCGGTCCGTCCCGAGGCCGCGCCGCCGGGCTACTACGTCCATGAACTGGGGGGAGCGGCGATGGCGGCCCGCTCGGAGCAGGGGGTGGTGGATCCCTGGAACCGGTGCTGGGGCGCCCCCAACGTGCTGGTGGTGGACGGAGCCTGCTGGCCCGCCGCCGGCTGGCAGAGCCCAACGCTCACCTCGATGGCCCTGACCTGGCGAGCCTGCGATGCGGCGGCGCGGGAACGGGCCTCCCTGGCCTGAGGGCCGCAGGGGTCAGCACATGAACACGGGATGGGGCCGCTGGTGTCGTTGACCACAGTTCAGCAGGCGGGCTCTCCGCACAATGACGGGGCGACCTATCCCAATGGGTCGGGCAAGGGAGAAAACGCAGGGCGAGGGTTGGCACCCTCGCCTTTTTCATGCGGCACTTCATGGGCCGCTTCATGCGCCTCGTCTCCGGGCTCCACGCATCGACTGCAGGCCTCCGCGTTTCCCCAGGCCTCAGCGCTGCAGGAACAGGCCGTCGAGATAGTGCTGGGTCACCGACTGATCGCTGCAGCCGTTCTGGAACAGGAAACCGGCGAGGGCCGAGGTGATCACGCTGTACTGATCCCAATGGGGATGGAGCCGAAGGAAATCGCGCATCCCCTCGAACAGCACTTCAGGCACCTCCGCCTCGAGACTGATGCTGCTCCCCTCAACGGGGGTGGGGTTAAGGAACAGATCCACGGGATGCGGCGGCGGTCGTCGTTGGCGATGCCAGTACGCCACAGGCGATCCCCTGGCGTCAAAGGGAGCCCGGCCACGCCGTTTCCGCCGGGCGTGGACTGAGACAGGCCGTGGAACGGTCCCCCTGAGGGGAACGGGGGGCCGGGGCTGCAGCGCGCATGCGGCAGCTGCAGACCCGTCAAGAGTGAAATGAGCATTCCGCCGCTTTCCCCAGACTCACGAACCCAGCGGCACCGCCCAACCGAATCCCGGGGAAAACACCCCCTGAATCTGGGGAAAACTGCCTCGAGATGAGGAATTCAACGATTGATAAGTAAAACTGATTACCGCGAGTCTCGTCAGACCCGACCCTGGATGAGTCGCATGAGGGTGTCAGGACCAACCGGTTTTCTTCCGATTGCTGTTGCGTTGTCTTGCGCCAGGCCCGCTTCACCCCTCCCCCCGCCGCAGGGTGCGCGGCCCGAGCGGATGGTCGGCGTGGGGATAGGGCGGATGGTGCTCATGGCCATGCCCGTGGTCGTGGTCGTCGGCGTGGCTGTGGTGGTCATGGCCGTGCCCATGGTGGTGGTGGTCATGACCGTGGGCCTCTCCATGGGCCTCACCCGGCGACAGCGGCACCCCATCGGGCTGGCAGGCACCGGTGCACTCCGCCTCGCACAGCGTGCAGCTCTCCACCAGTCCCTCCACATGGTGGTGGTGGCTGCGCTGGGGTGCGCCCACCTCCTGCTCGAACCCCAGCACCTGGGCCCGGTACTTGCAGAGGGAGCAGTTCATGGCCGTGTCGCCGCGCAGGATCTCATCCACCCGCTCGGCGAAGGTGTCCAGCACCAGCGGATGGTCCCCCAGGTAGCCGGCCTCAAGGAACTCCACCCCCGGGTGATCCGCCGCCACCCGCTGGGTGTGCTCGCGGATCCGGCTGACGAGCACACCGGAAAACAGGAAGTAGGGGAAGACCACCACCCGGCGGTAGCCGAGTCGCACCACCTGGCGCAGGCCCGGCTCCACCAGCGGGAAGGTGACACCGGAATACACCGTCTCCCCCCAGCCGAAGCCGAAGCCCTCCACCAGCATGCGCGTCACCTTGGCCACATTGGAGTTGGCATCAGGATCGGAGGAGCCCCTGCCCACCACCACCAGCAGCGTCTGGTCCGCCGGCACCGCTGCCAGCCCCGCGGCAACGGCGGCCGCATCGGCCTTCTCGAGGCGGGAGCGGATGCGGGCCCCCGCAGCCTGGATCATCTGGAGATCCACCCCGAGTTCGCGGCCGTAGTCCACCCGGATGCCCGTCTCCGCCGCCCAGGTGTTCAGCACCGAGGGGATGTCGTTCTTGGCATGTCCGGCGGCGAACAGCATGGCGGGTACCGCCAGCACGTGGCGCACCCCCTGCCGGCGCAGGTCCTCGAGGCCGTCGCGCAGGATCGGCCGGGCGAACTCCAGATAGCCGTGGGCCACCGGAACCGGCGCCAGCAGCTGCCGCAGCTGGTCGGCAAGAGAGGCGAACTCGCCCACGGCGAGCCGGTTGCGGCTGCCGTGCCCGCAGACGAGCACTCCGAGGGGTCCATCGGGGCCGCTGGTTCCGAGGGAAGCCGGAGGGCCGGAATCGCTGCGCATGGGGGATCGGGACTGGATCGACACTATCGCCGCCCCACCTGGGCCCTCGCCCCCTGTGATCCGATCCGGTGGCGGGAGGCGGGAGGATGGGGAGCTTCCTGGGGCCGCCATGAGCCTGCGCCTTCCTCCCTACCAGCCCCTGCCGCCACCCGACGGGACACGGGAACGTCTCCCGGTGCCCGTCGCCCGTCTGCAGCCCACCCAGATGTGCGTGGGGCTGGCCGAGGTGCGCAGCCGGCAGCTGGATTTCAGCGGCGAATCAGCCGAGCAGCGGCAGCGGTATCTGGAGACCAAGCCCGTGCCCCTGGTGCGCAGCACGGCCGGTGAACTCTGGATGGTGGATCGCCACCACCGCCTGCGGGCCCTGGTGGAACTCGACCCCGAGGCCATGGCGGTGGGCTACGTGGCCCTGGAGGTGGCGAGCGACGACCGGCACGTGGTGCTGGCGGAACTGGAGCGCCGCGGCTGGCTTTATCTGTATGACGGACGGGGACTCGGGCCCCTGCCCCCGGCCGCCCTGCCCATGCACCTGGCGGATCTTCAGGACGATCCCTACCGCAGCCTGGTCTGGAAGCTGAAGAAGGAGGGGCGGATCGAGCCGGCACCCCTGATTCCCTTTCATGAATTCCGCTGGGGGGCCTGGCTGCGCAGCCGCTCCCTGCCGCCCTTCGGGTCCTCCTGCCTCGAGCCGGCCCTGCCCGCGGCCCGGGCCCTGGTGGCCTCCCGGGCCGCCTCCCACATGGCGGGGTGGAAGGGTCAGGGACGGGCAGGCTGAGACGCGGGCCTCAGTCGCGGTTGCGGGGGGGATGACCATCGCCGCTGAGCAGCTGGCGCTCCCAGCGGCCGAGCTGACGGTGGGCCAGGGCGGTGATCAGGGCCACGGCGACCACGGCGATCAGCGCCACCGGCCCCGGCCACAGCAGCAGGGTGAGCAGGGCCAGCCAGGGAACCGCCGCCAGAGCGGGCCGCCAGAAGCGGATCCTGGCCAGAGCATCGCGGCAGGCCCGGCAGTGGCGGGTGTGGCTGTCATGGCGATCCATCAAGGCCGCCAGCTCCCTGCGGGGCGGCAGCGCTTCGCCTGGGAAGGGATCCCCCTGGTAGGCCACCACCCAGTCGTGCAGGGCTTTCACGTAGATATCGGCGCCGGTGGCCAGGTGAAAGGCCCGGGCGGCGGAGCCGCTGCGGCCGCGGCGCTCCAGCACCCGCTCCTGCCAGTGCAGAAACACCTGGTCGTCTTCGAGCACGGTGTGGTTGCCGATGTGCTGCAGCCACAGGGGCCGCAGGCGCAGCAGCAGCGCCGGCAGCTTCGACTCGAAGCGGAACGGGAAACGGGCGAACAGGCGGCACTCGCCCCGGCGGATCGGCACCGCGTACACCACCGTGAGGATGCGGGCGAAGCCCTTGGCGGTGAGGTCGTGCCACATCAGGCCCGGGGCAAGGAAGGTGGTGTGCTGGGCCCCGAGGCGACCGCGACGGGGGCCCTCCGGCCAGACGGCCGTGAAGCCCTCCGGACCGAAACTGGTGAGTTCGGCCTGCACCGGGCTCGCGTTCTCGCGCCGGCCCACCGTGCGGTGGTGGGTGAAGGGAACGTGACTCACGTCGAGAACGTTCTCCAGCAGGGTGAGGGCATCCATCGGCAGGTCCCGGAAGGTGTCCTGCACCAGCCAGTCCCCCTCCTCGAGCACCGGCACGAGCGGCAGGGGCACGGCGGCGGCGACCTCCGGCTCGCCGGCGAACACGAACAGCAACCCCTGGGCCTGGGCCGTGGCGTGGCGCCGGCAGTGGGAGCGGCGCTCGGAGGGTGTGGTGCCGGGCTCGGCCTGGGGGATGGCGGTGCAGCGGCCATCGCCGGCGAAGGTCCAGCCGTGATACGGGCACTCCAGTTCGCCCGCTCCATTGATCCGCCCCTGGGAGAGGGGGACGAGGCGATGGGGGCACACATCGCTGAACGCCTGCCAGGCCTCCGCCTGCCGGTCCCACCACAGCACCAGGTCCTCGCCGAGCAGGGTGAAGGGCTGGGGCCGGCGGCGATCGAGATCGCGCAGATAGGCCACCGGAAACCATTGGCGCCGCCAGCAGGAGCCTTCGGCCCCCTCGTCTTCCGCCTCGGCTGCGTAGGCGGACTCGGGCACATCGGCATCGCTGGCCGGTGCTGGGGCGAGCTCTGGAGAAGAGGATAGGGTCATGAAGGCGATTCTGGTCACCGGGCGGTGGCGAACGCGGATCGTGCCGGCAGCGGTGGAACCCGCAGCGTCAGCCGGGCAGCGTGGCCAAGCTGGAGATGTCCCGCTGTTCGGCCATGGCCCAACCCTTCCGCCACCTGCTGGTACCCAGCGACGGTTCGGTGCGATCCAACCAGGCGGTGGAGAGGGCCCTGGGCCTGGCCG